>WTJX01000659.1 GCA_011524675.1 Cytophagales bacterium | reverse complement strand
ACAGGCTTGATTTTTGGTTACTTTTTATCAAGAAAAAGTAACATGAAAAAATCTAACCTTTACTAGAACTTAGTCAGTAAAAGAACTAAACGTGCTTAACCAAACACCTACAAATTATTAATTTATTTTGCGCGCTGGTCGATGTCGATGTCTTAGTTTGTATAATTCAGCTTTCATTTCTTCAACTATTTCTGAGTGCTGATCGTGTACATTTACGGTCTGGTTTCTATCTTTCTTTATATTATAAAGTTGAGCTTTGGCAGCCGTAGGAATGATCTTTCCGTCTTTGATATCACTATTTTTGCTTCCTACCCACGTAGCACCAGCAGGCCCTGCAAAGCCGTGCCCTCCTACTTTTGAACCGGTAAAGCCACCACTACCCTGTTGTGGGATATACACCCAATCTCCTTTGCGTAGAGATACATGTGTAGATTTTTGGGGTGATAACACTAAATGATCTCTTACAGGAGTTTTTGTTTTTTCACCCAATAAGGCAGGCAAAATATTTTTAGCGTCTTTTCCTTCTAGCGACAGTTCCTTTTCTTGCTTTGTCAAGCTTACAAAGGCAGACAACAAATCCATGCTACAAATCAAGTCATCACAAGTGGAACCTGCGGGTATGTTTTTGGGCCATTTGGCAATAAAAGGTACTCTATGCCCTCCTTCCCAAACACCAAATTTAAAGCCCAGCAATTCGCCATTGATTTTATGCCCCTTACTCACTGCCTTTTGTGCTGTAGCATTGAGCATACCACCATTATCACTCGTAATGATGACTAGCGTATTTTCTGTCAATTTATTTTTCTCTAAGCTCTTTACTACTTCTCCTACTATCCAGTCCAACTCATGGATAAAGTCTCCATATAGTCCCGCTTGGCTAGTCCCTACAAATCGTTTGGCAGGTGTAAAAGGATGGTGTATGTTGGTAGTAGCCAAGTATAAAAAGAAAGGGTTTTTCTTGTTCTTGTCAATCCATTCCACCGCTTTGCCAGCCAGCTTAGTCCCTATCTCATCGTCTCTGTATAGTTCATGAGCTTTCAATGCTCCACCAAAGCGGTTAGGTGATTTTTCAGGTACTATCATAGTAGGCGAAGGCTTGATAGAAGACTTTGTTTTACCTTTGCCAGAGCCTACATATACCATAGGATCGTTTTTGTCGTAGCCTACAATCATGTGGTTTTCTACATATACGAAAGGAGAACCACTATTTACCAAAGGGACACCCCAATAATAGTCAAACCCCACATCTGTAGGACCAGATTTAAGAGGCATTTGCCAGTCGTTTACTGCATCGTCCCCAAAACCCAAATGCCACTTTCCTAAGCAAGCAGTAGCGTATCCCTTGTTTTGAAACACCTTCCCTATAGTAAGCGTTTCTTTGTCAATGATAAGTGGAGACAATGGGCTCAATGGTCCAAAAAAGCCTTGTCCATTTCCCTTTGCATCATAAGGATATTCTCCCGTAATCAGAGAGTAACGAGAAGGAGTACATACCGCTGAAGCAGAGTGTGCATCCGAAAATTTACGTCCCTCAGCTGCCAACTTGTCTATATTAGGCGTTTGTACTTTGGTAGCACCTTGACAACTCAAATCTCCATAACCCAAATCATCGGCATAAATCAAAATAACATTCGGTTCACTAGATGACTTCGCATGAAGGTTACTGGTGATAGATATCAATAATAGTGTGGTAAAAAAAAGTGTTTTTATGTTTATTATATTTTTATCATGTATTCCAATATTCATATATCTGAGAGTTTAATTAAAAAATGGGACACGTATTTTCGGACGACTACTTAAGTAGGTAACCTGACAAGCTATTGACGTTTTTTCAAAATTATGTAAAAAAGTTGATTCCGAAGTGCTACAAACACATCAAAATAGTTCAAAAAAATCATGTTTTTATTATACTAATTCTATCATTACACATCAATCTCCCCACTACCACACAACACTTAACTCATTGATTATAAACACATTAAATCCGTTTAAAACGTGTTTATATGTACAAATGCTTTGATACCTGTAAGACTAAACAAAATGAAGAGTATTGAAAGTAAAAAATTGAACGTTAGAGGTTAAACGTTATCAAATTTAGCACACAGGTTAATGATGATAACGACCTAAATCGCATGTCGCATAGCTAATCTTGAACACTCAAACACATTATTTCAAAAAATATAGTGTAGTTTTTGCTTTTTTGATTCCCAATCTTTAGTTTTGAATTATTCTTAAACAATAATAATTATCAATTAAAAATAAATATTGAATACTAAACTTTCTCATACAGATATAAAACAATTGTTGAGCGATCACGGTTTAAAATCTACCTCGCAGCGAATTGTCATCTATGGAGTACTGAATAGCCTAGCTACTCATCCCACCACAGAGGAAGTGTATTCATGCATCAGGGACGAGCACCCGTCTATCTCATTGGCTACGGTATATAAGACCCTAGAAACTTTTGTAAGTGTAGGGATATGCCGAAAGGTGATGTCCAAAAGTGGGACTATGAGGTACGACAGGAATGTAAGCGACCACGGTCATATTTATTGTGAAAATACTGAAGAGATCATCGACTATGAGGATAGCGAACTTGATGCCTTGTTAGCCGATTATTTCAGTAGGAAAAAAATTAGTAATTTAAAAATTAAGGAAATAAAAATTCAAATCAATGGAGATAAAATTGATTTAAGAAAAAAAATTCAAGTACTTTAGTTTCACGTTTAAAACCAAATTTCAATTATGTCATTAGTAGGAAAAAAAGCACCATCGTTCAAGGC
>WTJX01000187.1 GCA_011524675.1 Cytophagales bacterium | reverse complement strand
TCTCATACGCTTCGATCTCTTCTTTCTTAGAAAGGATGAAATCTATATCGTCATAGCCATTGAGCAAACACATTTTTTTGTATGCCCCTATCTCAAACGATTCTTTTGCTCCCGAAGAAACAATAGTAAAAGTTTGTGCTTCCAAGTCAACCTCAAAAGTAGCTTCTGGATTAGACTCTATCTCAGCAAATATGTCTGCTAAGAAAGCGTCAGAAACTTGTACAGGCAATAAGCCATTGTTCAAGGCATTACCTTTGAATATGTCTGCAAAGAAAGAAGAAACCACCACTTTGAACGGGTAATCATAGATCGCCCATGCCGCATGCTCTCTTGATGATCCAGTACCGAAGTTTTTACCTCCTACCAAAATCTCACCGCTATACTTTGTATCGTTCAAAGGGAAGCCTTCCTTTTTAGTACCATCTGGATTATATCTCCAGTCTCTAAATAAATTTTCGCCAAAGCCATCTCTCGTAGTGGCTTTCAAAAAACGAGCAGGAATAATCTGGTCTGTATCAATATCTTCTATTTGTACAGGTACTGCTCTTGAAACTAATTTCTCGAATTTTTCCATGATAAATGATGTCAAATGTTGAATGTCAAATGTCTAATGTTGTGCAATCTTAGAATCTAAGTATTTGATGAGACCTGATAACAAAGCAGAACAAGCGATACTTTGATCTTTCAACAAATTGAATTTTTCTCTATTTATATAATTTAATTTTAAAGCGATATAAAGCATTGATCTTACTTCTCCGCAAGAGCCTTTCGCTATGTATAAGAACTTTCTAAAGTCTTTGTCTGAGCCTCTTTCGAACCCCTCTGCAATATTATTACTTATTGATACTACTGCTCTACAGATTTGATCTTTGAAGCTAAAGTTTTTGTTATTTTCAAAAGCTACAAATATCTCTATCGCCAACTTCCCACTTTCTTTCCAGCAGTCTAAATCTTCAAATATTTTCACTTTCGACATTCGACATTAAACTTTTAACTTAATTAAAGGTACTCCCTCACATCCACTATCTTTCCTTCGATAGCACATGCTGCTACGGTAAGTGGTGATGCTAAGATTGTTCTTGATCCTGGTCCTTGTCTTCCTTCAAAGTTTCTGTTTGATGTTGCTACCGCATACTCTCCTTTTGGCACTTTGTCTTCGTTCATTGCCAAACATGCAGAACAGCCCGGCTCACGCAATGTGAATCCTGCTTCTTCTATGATTTTGTCTAATCCTTCAGCGATAGCTTGCTGCTCTACGCCTTTAGAACCTGGTACGATCAACGGATTTACGTGTGGTGCTTTTTGCTTTCCTTTTACAAACTCAGCAAAGATTCTAAAATCTTCTATTCTACCATTGGTACATGACCCTAAGAATACCCAGTCAATCTTTTTTCCGATCATGGCATCCCCTGGTTCGAAACCCATGTACTCCATTGATTTTTGGAAAGTGATTTTATTATTTTCTTCTTTGATATCATCAAGGGTAGGAATATTTCCGCTTACGCCTACGCCCATTCCTGGGTTAGTACCGTAAGTAACCATCGGCTCGATGTCTTCTGCTTTGAAGTATTCTTCTCTGTCAAATTTTGCGTCAGCATCAGAAGGCAATGTCTTCCAGTATGCTAAAGCATTGTCCCAATCTTCCCCTTTAGGAGCAAAGTCTTTTCCTTCTACATAAGCAAAAGTT
Organism: Cytophagales bacterium; assembly: GCA_011524675.1. Lineage (GTDB taxonomy): Bacteria > Bacteroidota > Bacteroidia > Cytophagales > JAAEPT01 > WTJX01. Next base: position 1,102 of record WTJX01000187.1, on the reverse strand, counting down.
TTTTCGTCTGGTGCAATCATACCTCCTCTTGCGCCCATCTCGATAGACATATTACAGATAGTCATTCTTGCTTCCATAGAAAGAGACTCGATAGCCGTACCACAGAACTCAACGAAATAACCAGCACCACCGCCAGTACCTAATTGAGAAATAACATACAATACGATATCTTTTGATAGCACGCCTTTAGATAATTCGCCATCAATCTGTATTTTCATTGTTTTTGGCTTTGCCAATAATAGACATTGAGTAGATAATACACTCTCTACTTGGCTAGTACCGATACCAAAGGCAATAGAACCAAATGCTCCATGCGTAGAAGTATGCGAATCACCACATACCATCGTCATTCCCGGCTTTGTTAAACCTAGTTGTGGTCCGATGATGTGTACTACCCCATGATTTTCATGTCCTAAACCGTAGTAAGGCACATTATGATTTTTACAATTTGCCTCTAAGGTTTCTACTTGCTTTCTAGAAAGTGCTTCCTTGATTGGAGACAACTGATCTTTGGTAGGTACGTTATGATCTGGTGTTGCCGTAGTGAGGTTAGGTCTAGAAACAGGAATACCTCTGTTTTCTACGCCTGTAAATGCCTGAGGAGAAGTTACCTCATGCACCAAATGTCTGTCTATGTAGATGATGTCTGTAGTTTCGTCTATCGAGTGAACCACATGTGCATCCCATACTTTCTCGAAAAGTGTTTTTGCCATGATTTTTTTGATCTATAAATATGTAAAAAAGCGAAAAGTTAAACGCATAACTTTTGCACTTTAACTTTAAACTTGTTTACAAATATCCTATTTTTATACTTAACTTAAAAAGACTTAATTTGTTAATTATTGATACCTTTTGAGTATTGTTGGTTGGTGATGGGGTATGAGCTATGTGTGATGTGTTGAAGGTTTGACTACAGTCTATAAGATGCTTAGATTATAAGACTTTGAGACAAAAGACGAAAGACTTAAAAAGTGCTAAGTGCACACCGTAGGTCGCTTAGCTCATTGCACAAAGCTCAAATAGTGTGTATGACTTTAGCAAGAGCAGTAGAAATAACAACGTCCCTATGTTTATAAGCCTTAACGCCATTACGTCCATACTT
>WTJX01000232.1 GCA_011524675.1 Cytophagales bacterium | reverse complement strand
ATGTTATTTTTTAAGGATATATTGTGCCTTGAAAGAATTTGAAATTTTTAATGTTAAAAGTTGATGGTTCAGTTAATAGAAGGCTTTTATACCTTATAATAAAATAATAGTTTGAATTTTACAGAAGAACAGGTAGAGTCAATTGCCCCCACTCCCTCAGCATTCAAAGCAGGGAAGAAGTTAGGCGTATCGTCTAAGTGGCAATCAAGTGGCAAGAGCGAGCGTGTGATGTGGGGTACCATCAAAGGGAGCGGATCAAAACCGTACTATACCCAAATAGATACACAGTCTCTAGCCTACAAATGTACATGTCCTTCCCGTCAGTTTCCTTGCAAACATGCGGTAGCCTTAATGTTAGTTGCTGCCAACGATCCGCAAAGTATTATAGACACAGATGAACCTGAGTGGGTAAGCGAGTGGATCAATAAAAGAAAGGGACAACAGCAAAAGTTAGAGCAAAAAAAAGAAACTCCCAAGACGCCTGAGCAAATAGAAAAGGCACAAAAGAATAAAGAAAAAACACAAGTCAAAAGACTAGAAAGCATTCAAGAAGGGGCGGCAGAGCTAGAGGATTGGATTTCGGATTTGTTTAAAATAGGCTTGGTAGAACTACCAACAAAGGATATGGCAGAGTTTGCAAAGGTGCAAGCGAGAATGGTCGATGCCAAAGCGAGTGGCTTGGCTTCGTGGGTGAGGGAACTAAGCTTTTTGGACTATACCAAACATCAAGAATGGCAAGACAAAGCCATGAAATTACTGTCTAAATTGTATTTGCTAGTCAAAGCTATTAGAAATATACAGCACTATGAGCCTTTATGGCAACAGACGATTAAAAATTTGGCAGGTTTGAGTCAATCAAAAAAAGAGTTGTTACAAGATGAGCAAGCAGAAAAAATAAAAGATCATTGGCTAGTAGTAGGGCAGGAAGAAGAAAAGAATAATGATATTATCACCCAAAGGAACTGGCTTTATGGGCTTACGACCAATAGGCAAGCTTTGCTACTCAACTTTGCAACGCCATTTTCTACTTATGAAACTCATCTTTTACCTAGCTCGGTCATAGAAGCCGAATTAGTGTTTTTTCCTTCTATTCAGCCATATAGAGCTGTCATTAACCTACAGGAAGGAACTACAAACAGCTTGCCCGAGCATAGCGCTTTGGAAATACTAAGCTTGGATCAACTAATGACTAGTTATCGTCAGTACCTCAACATAAATCCTTGGATCAGAGAGCAAATATGTGTGTTGGAGGCTTGTCAGCAGCTACGTCAAGGCAAACAACATCTGTTGGTGAGCAAAGGACAAAGTGCCTTGAACATAAGTCCACGCTTTTCCACTCAAAAGAGTTTGAATTGGCTTTCTATCAGTAATAATAAGCCTGTAACTATTTTTGCCTTGTGGCAAAATGAAGAAATCGTTCCTCTCGGGATGTTAAGAGATAATCAATATACGCTTTTTTAGATATGTGGGATCACCTAAAAGAAATAGCCCTTGTGGGTACTGATAAAAGGGATGTGTCCCTAGAGATGTTTCCAGAAGTAATACAGCAGGCTTTGCAAAGTAATGATACGTCTGCTACTTTTTTGGATGCTTTATCCTTGTCGTCATTTTATATTAGTGCGGGTACACAACCGATGTCTTTTCAAGAAGAAATAGAAGTCTTTGAGTCTAATGATACTAGGGAGTATGCGTCTATTGAATTAGAGTTTTTTTTGAGAACGCTCATGGTTTCTGACCTATATTTTAAGAAAGAGTTGTTCCAACAAGTGATAGATTATTTAGTGAAACATAACTTGGCGCTAAGGGATGTGTCTATCATTCCTTTGTTGGTGTTTTCTTCTTCTATGTCCAAAGAGGTTAGAAAAGCAGTGCAGCAGCTTATGGGCGAAAAAGGGCAATGGCTAGCAAAGTTTGATCGGAGTATTTCTTTGCGTATAGAAACTACTGTTAATGTATGGGAAGAAGGAACGAGTAAGGAAAGAAAAGATTTTCTGCAACAAGTCCTGCTGCAAGATGCAACTGAAGGGCTGAAACTACTGGAGCAGACATGGCAACAGGAGAGTATTGCGGTCAAAAAGTCTTTTTTGTTATTGTTGAATGAACTAGATATTACGCCTTTTATTCCTTTTTTGGAAGACCTATTTATCTGTGAGTTTGCATGGAAACCAAAAGAAAAGAAAACAGAAAAGGAATGTAGAGCTATTGTGGCATCTTTGCTTTTAGGGCATGAAGATACGGACTTGTTTCGGGCGACAGTTCCTTTTTTGGAGGGGTATATTTTGAATAGTCCAAAAGCTAAACGTTTGAGCTTTAGTAAGAAAAAGGATAGAGGCATACAGTTACCCTTGCAAGAAGATTCTTTTTTCGCTAAAGATAATATGCTGATGCGTTATGGCTTGGACACGACCTATGATATCGCACTCTTTGAAAATGATGTACTCTATTGGTTTAGTGAATTGCTTTCTTCCCTTCCATTTTCGTGGTGGCATCAACAGTTGGGGGCTAAGGAGGACGCTTTGGTAAATGCTTTTTTGAAAGATGAACAATTCAAGACTACCATCAATGCTAAGCGACAATGTATATTGAATGATGCCCTCATCAAAGCATTTCATAAACCACATAATCAAGCCTTTGCGATTCATTTCTTAAATTCTTCTTTTCTCAAAGAACATCTTGAGCTTACCAAATATTTGAGTATAGAGGAGTTTGAACAATGGGTAAAACAACATACAAGATTTGCTGCTCAGGATCCATTGGAACCCTCTCGCAAAGGCATTTGGTCTAAGTCGTTAAG
>WTJX01000448.1 GCA_011524675.1 Cytophagales bacterium | reverse complement strand
GAACTCATAAAAGCCGAATGACGAAATCACAAAAATCAAATTACAAAAAACAAAAGTTTGTCATTTGATTTTTGTTTTTTGTGATTTTTGGACTCAATGAAAAACACTGGTTATCAGCGAGTTAAAAAACACGTCATTGGTAACGCAGTGAAGCAATCCAGAATAGTAAGGTATACACTCACATCTTTAGGATAAAACATTCAATAAACGACTGGATCACATTCCACGAAAGTGGCATAGCAATTTACAATTGAACGATTGACGAGTTACTCACTGTCCTAACGTCTCTAAGTCAATTTGCCAATAACGTTCTTATGTCTATTTTCTTTTGTCTTAGTGTCTCTAAATAGTAAATCATCCATCCATAAATTGAAATCGTTGTACTTTGTACCTTGTACTTCGTACTCTAGACTCAAAGTTCCACCTTCAACTTTACTAATCACTAAACACTAATCACTGAGACTACGTCCTTCCCTACTTTCGCTTTTTCAAAGTCAAAGTATTGTTTCGCGTTGCCATAAGAAATATTACTCACCATATTCCCTACTAAGTCCATATCATTTGGCAACTCACTATTTTGCATGTCTTCTCCTAAGAGCGAACATAACAACCTTCTAAAGTATTCATGCCTCGAAAAAGATAAGATAGAGCGCGAATCGGTAAGCATTCCGATAAAGCGACTCAATAGCCCGTGATTAGAAAGCGCATTCATTTGGTCTGTCATACCTAGCTTCTGATCGTTGAACCACCATCCCGAGCCAAACTGTATCTTTCCTACTTCTGCGGTAGTGTTGAAGTTGGCAGCCATAGTGGCTATCATATTGTTATCGTTCGGATTGAGGTTATAGAGGATTGTTTTTGCCAAACGATTATCTACATCCAAGCGATCTAAAAATTTTGCCAATGCTTGGGCATGGTTCCAATCGCCTATGGTATCAAAACCTGTGTCCCTTCCTATATGGCGAAACATTCTTGTATTGGAGTTGCGAATACATCCAAAATGAAACTGCTGTACCCACCCTTTGGCATGATACATTCTACTCAAATCTACCAAAATAGCAGATTTTAGTTTACGTACTTTTTCTTCTGACAAGCTAGAAGCAGTCAATAACTCATCAAAGAGTTGATTGATTTCTTGTGTCGTGTATTCTTCTGCATAAAATGTATCTAAACCTATGTCACTAAGCTTACAACCTAAGCTATCAAAGAAGTCGGCACGCTTACGGATAGCCAATAAATAGGATTCATAGCTATTTATCTCTATATCAGTGAGTTGTGATAGTACTTCAAGAATTTGATTGAAGTCAGGCTCATCTATTTTTATTAGTTTATCAGCTCTGAAAGTAGGTAACATCAACAATTCCGACCCGCTTTCTCTATGCTTGATGTGGTACTCCAAGCTGTCCAAAGGCTCATCCGTAGTACATACTACTTCTACTTTATACTGCTTCAGTAATCCTTGTGCAGAAAAAGCTTTTTGTGCTAATTTTTCATTACATAGGTCAAAGATACGCTTGGCAGATTGCTCATTGAGCAAATCGGTAATACCAAAAGTGTTTTTTAGTTCTAGGTGTGTCCAATGATACAAAGGATTACGCAAGGTATAAGGCACTGTTTTTGCCCATGCCGCAAAGCGTTCGTAAGCATCTGTAGTCTTATCAGTGATATACTTTTCTTCTATCCCATTGGCACGCATTGCACGCCATTTGTAATGGTCATAGTCTAACCATAGTTCTGTGATACTACTATAATGGTAATCTTCGGCTATCTCTTGGGGAGAAAGGTGATTATGAAAATCAATGATGCCTTGGGGAGCGGCATATTGATGGTACAATTCTTTGGCATAGCTCGTATGCAGTAAAAAGTCTTTCGTAATAAATGACATAGGTTTCTAATTCAGGTTTCGTGTAACTCCTAATTCCAATCCTCTTAGTTCTGCAAGTCCTCTCAAACGACCAATTGCAGAGTAACCAGGAAATGTTTTTTTATTGAGGTCGTCTAGCATTTGATGTCCATGATCGGGACGCATAGGGATTTGTTCTCCCGTTTGTTTTTCTATGGTTACGATCTCTTTGACCACTTCGTACATATCTACATTACCTTCTAAATGGTTTGCCTCATGAAATGCCCATTTATTTTCAGACTGTACATTACGTAGGTGTATAAACTTCATTCTTTCTCCAAAATCTCTAATCATTTTAGGAACATCGTTGTCTAAGCGCGCACCAAAAGAACCTGTACAAAGTGTAAAGCCATTGCTTTTGCTCGGCACATTTTCAAATAAGTCTGCCAAATCTTGATAAGTTGACATTACTCGTGGTAATCCAAACACAGAAAATGGGGGATCGTCTGGGTGTATGACCATGGTGATGCCGTATTTTTCTGCCGTAGGCATGATCTTTTGTAAGAAATAGTACAAATGTTGTTTGGATTTGGCATCGTCGATAGCGTCATATCGCGCAAATCCTTTTTTGAGGTATTCTCTGGTAAAGCTTTCTTCTGAGCCGGGCAGACCTAAAATCAAGGTTTTTTCTAAGGCTACTTTTTCTGCTTCACTATAGCCTTCAAAGGCTTTTTTGGCTTCTTGCTTTAACTCTTCGTCATACTCTTCTGCTGCCCCTTCCCTTTCTAGCATATATAAGTCAAAAGCGGCAAAGTCAACCCAGTTGAAACGCAATGCTTTGGACAAATCTTTAACGACAAATTCTAGGTCTGTTCTCGTCCAGTCGAGCATGGGCATAAAGTTATAGCATACGGTTTTCATACCGCATTTACCCGAGTGTGCTAATGACTGGATGTAGT
>WTJX01000430.1 GCA_011524675.1 Cytophagales bacterium | reverse complement strand
AAAGTAATTAAAAAATGAAGATTTTATAGTGGTTAGTGATTAACGATTAGTGTTTAATACGTTTTGTACTTTGTACTAGAAGGCTATCAACTCACTATACTAGCGACTAGATACTTAAAAGACAAAAAAACTAAGAACTCACTACTCAACGCGCAAAGCCCATAGCGTATGTCGCACAACGCAAAGCTCTTTAAAAAAACGTATAACGTAAGTAGTCGTCCAAAAATACTTGTATTTTTGTCTGCCTACTTAGAACCTATAACTTAAAACGTATATGAAACCAACATTTATATTTCTCTTGCTCGTATTTTCTTTTGCCAGTTGTCAACTATTGCAAGAGAGTGAACCTATTTTACCTAAAGCTACTGGAAAAGTTGGGGGCATCCTCATAGTAGCAGACAAACCTCTGTGGCAACAAGAGATCGTTACTTCTATAAAGGAAGTATTGTCTAAACCCGCAGAAGGTATCGCTCAAAAGGAAACCTTATTCAAACTCTCTACTGCCCCCTCAAGCATCTATTTCAAATCGCTAAAAACCTATAGAACTATTCTTATCCCCATCATTTTGGACTATCCCTATAACTATTTCACTCCTTTCACAACTGGACTGAGTAAAGATGTAATAGAAAAGGTAGAGGCAAATGGTACGATCTTACAGAAAGCTGTGAACAAATACGCCAAAGAGCAAACAATAGTATATCTCATTGCAAAAAATGAAAAAAGTCTGTGTACTTACGTAAAAGAAAATGCAAAAAGCTTAAGATACTATTTTCACCAAAGAGAAATAAATACCCTTATAGGACAATTGGAGCGAGAAAAGACAAATAAAGAGGCAATGAAACGCATTGAAGAAAAGTTCTCCTACCACATGCACATTCCAAGTACATTCCAAATGGCTTTGGATACAACTGACTTTGTCTGGTTGAGGCAAGCCGAAGCGAACAAAGATTTGAATATTATCATAGCAGAGGTAAAGCCAGAAGAAATCTCCTTTGTCAATGAAAGCATCTTTGGCTATAGAAACCAGCTTTGTAAAAGGTATATTTATGGAAACAAAGAAAGAGAAAATTCATATATGACTACGGAAAGCATTATAATGCCTTACTTTGAAGACTCAAAGCTAAATGATGCTTATGCCAAAGAATGTAGAGGGCTTTGGAAGTTAAAAAACCTGTCCATGGGAGGGACATTTATTTCTTATACATTAAAAAATAAGGACAAAAAATATTTTTATATCGAAGCTTTCCTGCACAACCCTGCCCAAAAGAAAGTTCCCGAACTCAGAAACTTAGAGGCTATCCTAAGAACTTTTAAGCCTATGTAAGAAGTTTAAGAAGCACGAAAAAACAAAAGACAAAAAACAAGCTTTTGAAAGTTGTTTTTTGTCTTCTGACTGTAAGCTATCTAATTACTAAGAACTATGTTTTAAGCTGCTTTTTTGTACGCTTTCTTTGCGTTAATGGCTATTTTTTCAGCTTTTTCAAAAGCTACTTTCTTTACTTTCATCTCCTTTTTAGCCTTCTTAATTTCCTTCTTCTTAGCCTCTTTTTTCTTCAGTGCCTTTAATATTTTTAATGCTTTTTTTGCTTCTTTTTTCTTTTTCTCAGCTTTTTTGATCGCTTTGTTCAACGCCTTTTTTAACTTATCTTCCTTAGACATATGTTTAATTTTAATTATATAGTGTTATAGCTTTTAAAAGGCTTTGCAAAACCATCTTCTGTTATATAAAATCTTAGTTATGCATCATAGCCTTCTTTTTAAAAAGCCACTTGTAAAGTCAAAGTTAATTAAACATTACCAAATTGTTACTTTTTTTTAAAAATAAGGCAAATAATCCAATAGCTTGTAAATTGTATCTTTTCAATAAACGCACACAACATGCTCATTTACCTTATAGGCCTTCCGAGTTCGGGAAAAAGTACACTAGGAAAAGAATTAGCTTCTGCATTGTCTTATGACTATATAGATCTAGACCAAAAGATAGAAGAAAGTGAGCAAATGACCATCCCTGAAATTTTCGCACAAAAGGGTGAAAACTATTTTAGAGAAGCAGAAAAAAAAGCATTGCATCAATGCTCAAATAGGCTGAGACTAGTCATAGCCACAGGAGGTGGTGCGCCTTGCTTTTTTGACAATATGGACTTTATCTTAACAAAAGGAATGAGTTTTTACCTCAACATCACTGTGGACGAAATCATAGAGCGGCTAAACAAAGCACAAGCACAAGACAATCGTCCGCTATTGGCTGGCAAGAACAAAGAACAACTAAGGCAAGAACTTGTAGAAAAAAAAGAGATACGAAGCCAACACTACCTGCGTGCAGATCACTGCATAGAGAGCAATAACATCAGTATTGAAATGCTACTGCCTTATATACAAAAAAAATAGTAGAATATCCTATAAGAAGACTTTGCAAAACATTTCTATTTGTACTTTGCTGAACATTTTTTGTTGTATTTTAAACATTTAAAACTTTAAATTATGCGTTTTACACCATATATTTGTAAGGGTACATATGTATTAATGCTAATGAACTGCTAGCTTTTCCTACCAAGATTAAAAAAACAACTAAAATCAAAAGCTAGTGATTAATCGCTAAAGACTTAAAATACTTTTAGGTTTTCAGAAGACTTTGTATGAAGCTGAATAAGTGCAAAAGATGTTTTTGCAAAGCCTTCTACACGATACTTTCTACCCGAACAAATACGCTTAATTTTACTTTATTATAACCAATTTCATTATTTCAAATCAAATAAAAAGCCCCATGTACAAAAGCATATTATTTATCTTTTTGAGCATAGTAT
>WTJX01000096.1 GCA_011524675.1 Cytophagales bacterium | reverse complement strand
GTTAATTATTATTTCTTCAAATTTATGAACGTTAACTGTTTATATATAGTAAAAATCGGACATGCATATTTTATTATCAATATATTGCATATTTAATGAGTTTTACTTTATTTAAGTGATGTTTTCTTGTTGCTAGGAGAGTGTGTTTTTTAGGTAGTTACTCAATAGAAGAATATGTGTACTTTCAATGTCAATGATATTGGGTGGAAAAGAGGGGGACTCTATGGCCTTAAAAATAAACTTGGTAGGTAAGCTCGAAACTTCATAGTAAAGCGTAACATCTGTCAGCTAGATTACTCAAGCAGTAAAACAGTCTTATTTGTTTTCCTCTTGAGCCGTTATGAACAACAATGATGCTTTTTTTTATATAATGAGACAGTATTCAATGAATGAAAGGATACATTCAACAACCGAGTGTATTTAATTAATAAGTGCGACACTTTTCCTATACTGCCAAAATAAGCGTAATAGAAGACTTTGCAAAACCATCTAAAGTCTTGACTAGGCACAAAGTCTTAGTTATGCAAAGCCTTCTATAAGTGTTTTTGGGCGACTACTTATTTAGCGTTGCTTAAAATTTATGGGTTCTTTGTGAGGGTAAATTAATTTTTCTAAGATAACAAAGTAAAACTAGTTATAAAGTATGAGACTTTTGCTTGACTCACTTTATTTGTACATGTACCAAAAGTAGAATTCAAATCACTTTCCAATGAGAATAAATGGTGCCCAATAATAGGGAGCTGCAAAATCTTTATCATTAATTAATGCTTTTTTCGCCTCCTGTAAAGAGGAGGCGAAATTTGTTTCTGTAGAAGATAAAATATTGTCATACAAATGAATCATTAAGTTGCTTGTAGAAGCATCTGATACAGACCAAAGTGATACAATCATATTTTTTGCCCCTGCATAAATGAAAGATCTACTCAAACCAATAATACCTTCTCCTTGTTGTACTTTCCCTAAGCCTGTTTCACAAGCACTTAGAGTTACTAAGTCAGCGTTGATTTTAAGATTATAAATTTCAGGGGTATATAAAGAACCATCGTCTTGTTGATCATTGTGTAAAATAATTCTAGACAATGCAGGTTTTTCAGGATTTACCACACCATGAGTAGCAAAATGTATGTATTGATATTTTGTTAAGTCCGTTTGTTTAATCGCGCTCTCTAAGGCACTCTTATCTACGAAGGTGGTAGGTTCTATTAATTTATTTTGCAATAAACCACTTATCGAGTCTAGTTCTATTTTTGAAGCAGGTAAGTCTGATAATGTGGCAAACTCTACAGGCGCACACAACAATGCTTTCTTGGACGGGCTTTCTGTAACCTTGTTTTGTAAAGCTAAACTAGTAGCATAAGCATAACTTATATTGTATTCATTTAACAAATAAGGCAGTTTGTCATAATTGCTATCTTTAGTATGTTGAGTCAACAAAGATTCAAAAGGAAGTGTCCCAAGCTCACCTGCTGGGATAATAATTAACTTAGTGATCTTTTTGGATAAGTTAGGAATGAGAATATCATACAACTTGTGAGCACTAGTTGTATATACATTTTTGCTTTGATATAGAATGCCATTTCTTAATCCAATGGAATATTTCTCTAAGGCTTTTAAGGCTAACTTTTCTTTAACTTTTATTCCTTTTTGAGTAATGGAAAAGATATATATTACTTCTTGATCTCCGTCAACAAAATAATTAATAATTGCTTCATTTTCATCTAATAAAGCTTGTATTTCTTCAATAGTCAACTGACTGCTTTTATACTTTAACTCAAAGTATTTAGGATAGTTCTGCTCTAATTGCTTAATGAATATTTCATGTTTTTTATTCAATTCAAATAATTGCGACTTCAACGAGTCTTTAGCATCATTATCATTTGTTTCGAGCAGCTGTTGCTCTAAAAATGTAATATCTGCTTTCAGTAGTACTTCGTTTTTCAATACTTCTGAAGGTATGCCAGAAAACGCCTTTGCCTTGGATTCTATAATTGCTTCTTGCAGAATAGCCGATTTACTTTTTTCTACAAAAGAGTAAGCAATCGTCTTAAATGATTTTTTACGCGAGAATGAATCCTGATAAGCTAGGTAGGCTATTCTTACTCCTGATTCGTATATTTTAACAGACAACTCTGCCAATGAGATCTTATCACTTTCTTTTACTAAAGATTTCCGTAAGGCAACAATGACTTTATCACAAAGGTATAAATGATGTATTGCAGACTTTAAATCTTTAATTTTCAAGCTTTTATTAAGGTATCTTTTTTCCAAAGCATTCGCTTTTTGGAACAAGGTATTCAATAAAACAAATCCATTATAATAATGCTCTCCAGTTGGTACAGACAACAAATCATGATTAATATCTACATCATAGTTAGCTTGCAAAGCTTTATGAAAAAGATCAATCGCTGTATTTAATTTATTTTCTTTAACGGCTATAGTCCCTAAGAAAGTGAGCGTGCTAGCTACATCTGGGTGTTTATTACCATAAATACCTTTGTATATTGTAAGTGCTTTTTCAGCCTCTTGTTTGGCTAAGTTAGTTACGCCCATTTCTTGATAGGTTTCACCTAAAAACCTATGCGTAAAAGCTTTGCTAGGAGTGTCCCTATATCTAAAAGAGTTCCATATTTTCAATGCTAATCCAAATTCATTGATAGCATTTGTATATTCTTTAAGCTTTTTATAAATGATACCTATGTTAGTATGCGCTTGACCAATTTTAGCATGATCTTCCCCATAAATACCTGCATATACTTTTTTAGCTTCACGGTAATACTCTAGTGATTTCATAGGATCTATATTAC
>WTJX01000570.1 GCA_011524675.1 Cytophagales bacterium | reverse complement strand
ACGCCACATTAGACATTAGACCTTTGACATTCGACATGGTAGTTTCATGTGTTTAAAATCTAGAATTTGTGTTTTCAACATGTCCTTGTGTGTCGAGAGCTACCTTAATATACGTTTTTTCGCTCCCGCCGTGCGGGTTTCGTGCAATAGTTTGATGAATTGCAAGGTCTAGTTGTCAAGTTTTATTACCTTTATTTTTTTAAAATCTTTTGTACGTTTGGATAATGCTTATCATGCTAGTGATTTATTATCTTCATTCGTATTCAAATAATTTTGTGGATTTGCTTGCATTCGGAATCAAATAAATGAAAAAATATCTTTGGATCATATCATTCTTAGTCTTTGGCTTACTATACTCTTGCTCCCAAGAGAGCAGCTCTTATATCAGTAGGGCTTTTCATAATACTACGGCTAAGTTCAACGCTTATTTTTTAGCAAAGGAAAAGATGCTTGAGATAGAGCGTGATATTGAGGCTATGCATGTAGATGACTATAATGTGATTATAGATGTCTTGCCTGCTATAGACAGTAACAAGACCAAGAGTCTAAAAAGTAAGTTTGATTACTGTGCTGAAAAGGCTTCCCTCCCTATAGAAAAACATAAAAATAGCAATTGGGTAGATGATAGTTATATCTTGCTAGGCAAGCTACGCATGTACAAGGGGAAATATGACTTGGCCATCCGTACGTTTAAATATGTGGTGCAGATGAGTAAAGAGGAAAGCATGAAGCAGTTGGCTTTGTCTTATCTGATACGTTGTTATTTGGAAGAGAAAAACTTCCTCTTGGCAGAAGAGGCAATAGAGCTATTGAAGGACGAAAAGCTACAAGGGGAGACGGAAAAGGTGTTTCACCTAAATTATGCACATTATCATCATAAGCTTAGAAACTACGCCTTGATACCTGCCAGCTTAGAAAAAGCTATTCCCCACCTCAAAAGCAAAGATCAAAGGGCAAGGATGCACTTTATCATAGGTCAGGTGCACCAAAAGTATGGCAATAGTGAGCTGGCACTCAAACATTTTACCAGTGCTACAAAAAGAAACCCTCCTTACGAAACTGAATTTTTTGCTCGTCTATGTAAGTCTAGAGAGGTGGAGCTTACTAATGAAAAGCAAGTAAAAAAATCTGAAAAGTTTTATAGCTACTCTCTGAAAGAGGAGAAAAACGAAGAATATCGTGGACGTGTTTATTACGAAAAAGCACTCTTTGAGCTGAAAAAAGAAAATATTGATTCTACCATCACCTTACTAGAGTTGTCTGCTAAGCAAAATGATAAGTATAGTTCTCAAAAAGGATATACTTATGAGCGTTTGGGTAATATTTATTATGAGAGAGAGCCTTTGAGTACTCAAAAGGAAAGCTACAAGCTTTCTAAAATATACTATGATAGTACGGTCAATGTCATTAGTGAAAGTGTAGAAGGCTATGATAGCATAGTGCAACGACACGATATCTTGACTAGATTTGTAAAACATGTGCTTACTATAGAAGAAGAAGACAGCTTGCAAGGACTGAGTAAGCTAAGCAAAGAGGAGCTAGAAAAACGCATAGATGACTGGGTAGTAAAAGAAACTGAGCGAAAAAAACAAGAGATCATACGCGCTAGGGAAGCTGAAAAAAAGAAAAAAAGAGAACAAACACTGGCTCTGTTTGAGGGAGAAAGCAATTTTGTTTTTTACAATCCTACTGCCTTGGCACAAGCAAAAGTGAATTTCAAAGAGCAATGGGGAGACAGAAAATTAGAAGATGACTGGAGAAGGTCTAGTAAGCAAGTAGTGAATGTTGCAGAAGATGAAGCGCAGGAAGGTAATACAGACGCAGCAACAACAGAAAATAGCGAAAAAGAAGAAGAAATAAAAGTGGTGGTAGATAGGAGTGAGTTTACCAAAAATATTCCTACAAACGACGCTGAATTATTGGCATCCAAAGCTAAAGTGTTATATGCTTATAACCAGTTGGGTAAGATTTATGACTTTGAGCTTAAAGACCCTCAGAGGGCTTATGATACTTATACCACTATGCTAGAAAGGTATCCACAAAACAAGTATGAGGCTGAGGTTTTGTATTCACTGTATAAAATATGTTCAGTCAATGAGTTTTGCGATGCACAGAATTATGCTCAACAATTGTTTGCGCGCTATCCCAACTCTACCTTTACCAAGTTGGTGAAAAATCCTAACTATATCACGGAGTATAAAGATAAGAATGTAAAAGCTGATCTTGCCTACGAAAAAGCTTATACGCTATTTTTAAATGGACAATACTTTCAAGCGGATGTAGCCATTGATCAGGTGCAGTCTGCCTATCCAGATGCTGATGTTTTGGATAAGATAGTATTGCTTAAGGCATTGATTCTTGCCAAACGTAATGAACTAGATCGATATAAAGCTTCTTTGCTTGCCTTCAAAAATGATTTTAAAACCAGTAACCTTGTTCCTTATGTCGATGGTTTGTTAGAGGGCTTAGAAGGTTTTGAAGGTAATGAAGTCAATACTGCCTTTGAGGTGATAGATACGACGTATATTTTTAACCTTGGAGAACAACATTATTTTGTGTCTTTTTTCAAAAAAGGAGAAATAGACTATACTGAAACATTGGGTAATTTTGCGGCTTTCCATAAGAAAAGTTTTCCTTCTGAGAATTTGAGTCCTAACCTATACGACTTTGGTAATGGTTGGTGGATGTTGCGTGTGGGCTTGTTTGGTTTTAGGCAAGGAGCTGAGAAATATCAAAAAATGCTGCTTGAGCCTAATTCGTTTTATAAGAGTTATTTACCAAAAGAGAAAAATCGTTTTATCATGACCAAAAGCAATTTCTTCATATTGCAGTCGTCTAAGGATGTACAAGGGTATAAGACGTTTTATGAAAATAGGTATCTAAAAAGTAATTGATTATTGTGATGAATATCGTACATGTTCTTTTTAAACCTGGGCTAAAACCCATCCGATGGATGTGGTATTTTTTTTTAGTCGTTTTGTTGTTTGTTTTTCTTTTTGTCGTTTCCGTCATTTACAACCCCTATAATCTATTTGGAACTATCCCTGAGTTAAAGGTGCTAGAAAACCCAAAGAGTGAAGTAGCTTCTGAGCTATATTCTGAGGATGGGCAGGTATTGGGCAAATACTTTAGGTCTAACAGGACACCTGTTCCTTACGATTCGATCTCGCCAAAGGTAATACAAACCTTACAAGCCACAGAAGATGTGCGCTACTTCAACCATCATGGCTTAGACCTTAGGGGCTTGGCTTCTATTCCTTTTTATTTGGTATTGGGCAAAAGGAAGGGCGCTAGTACCATCACGCAACAACTTGCCAAAAATTTATATAAAACTAGAAAAGAAGAATCCAAAGGTGTGTTGAGTGATGTATCTCAGTTAGGGACAGTCATCATCAAGGTCAAGGAATGGATTACGGCCGTACGTTTAGAAAAAGCTTACACCAAAAAAGAAATTATCACCATGTACCTCAATACGGTGGACTTTGGAGCTAATTCGTTTGGGATAAAAGTGGCGGCAAAAACGTTTTTTGGTAAACAACAGCAAGACCTCACATGGAGTGAAGCGGCGGTACTCATTGGTTTGCTGAAAGCACCTACAGCTTATAGTCCTGTCATCAATCCCGAAAGTGCGCTTTTTAGAAGAAATACGGTGTTAAACCAATTGGCAAAGTATCAGTTTGTACCGCTGGATAGTGTGTTGCAATGGAAAAAAACAGCTATACAACTTAGCTATCAGGTAGAAAATCAAAACAAAGGTTTAGCGCCATATTTCAGAGCTATCGCTTCTCGCTTTCTTAGAAACTGGTGTTCTGAAAATGGTTATGACTTGTATGAAGATGGTCTAAAAATATACACGACTATCAATGCCAAAATGCAGCAACATGCAGAAAATGCTGTCGAAAAGCATATGCAATACTTACAGGAAGAGTTTTTTAAAGAATGGAAGTCCTATAAGCCTTGGGCTAAGGGCTATGAAAAGCTTGATAGCTTGAGTGTACTGGATGATGCTGTGGTATGGAC
This sequence comes from Cytophagales bacterium, assembly GCA_011524675.1. Classification (GTDB taxonomy): domain Bacteria; phylum Bacteroidota; class Bacteroidia; order Cytophagales; family JAAEPT01; genus WTJX01. The sequence continues at coordinate 5,690 of WTJX01000570.1, read as the reverse complement.
ACAGATGAAAAGAACAGAACAATATCGCTTGGCAGTAGAAAAATATGGTAGGGAAGATACGGCAGCCATCAAAAAAGAGCTATCTACGCCCAAACCTTTGAAGCTGTTTTCTTGGGATGGTGGAACTAAGGATACCTTGATGAGCCCTCTGGCACAGGTGGCTTATCATTTGCGTTTTTTGCATACCGGTTTTATGTCTATGGATCCAAGTACTGGTGGCATCAAAGCTTGGGTGGGGGGTATCAACTTTCGTCATTTTAAGTATGACCATGTAAAACAGGGCAAAAGGCAGCCCGGTTCGTGCTTCAAACCTATTATCTATGCTACTGTTTTGGAAGAAGCAGGGGATGTATATTCTCCTTGTTACAAGGCCAAAGATGAGCCTGTCTCCTTTGTACTGAAAAGTGGTAAGAAAGATATTTTGGAAGATGAGGATAGGATTAGTACCAAAAAAAGAACGTCCATACGCCAAGATGGTGCTACAGAGGGTAATATATGGACTCCACAAAACGCTGAGAACAAATATTCTGGGAACTATTATACGCTAAGGCAAGCACTGGCTCGCTCTATCAACTCTATCACTGCACTGATGATGAAAAGCTTGGGCGAGAGAACGCCCGAAGAGGTGTTGAACTATACCAAAAAACTTGGTTTTACTAGCAATATAGAGGCTACGCCTTCTATGTGTTTGGGTGTATATGATGTATCGCTATATGAGTTAGTGGGAGCTTATGGTACTTTTGTAAATAAAGGTACATGGATAGAGCCTAACTACATCAGCAGGATTGAAGATAAATATGGCAATGTGCTCCAAAATTTTAGTCCAGAAAAGAGAAAAGTACTTAGCGAAGAGGCGGCATACAAAATGTTTTATATGCTCAAAGGTGGTGTAGAAGAAAAAGGGGGGACAGGCTTAGGCTTACACAGGTACAAAGGGGTTACACAAAATAATGAAATAGGAAGTAAGACAGGAACTACGCAAGATAATACTGATGGTTGGTTTATGTGTACGATGCCTAACCAAGTGGTAGGCTGCTGGGTAGGAGGAGACCATCGTAAAGTACGTTTTAAGTCTATACGCTTGGGGCAAGGGGCTAGAATGGCATTGCCCATTGTAGGAAATTACTTACAAGAGGTATATGCAGATACTGTGTTATCATTTCCTAAACTTGCTTACCAAAAACCCGAAAAGATGAAGGGCTATGATTGCTCATCAAATGCCGATGATGATACTGAAGAAACTGAAATACAAGATTTCATGAATGATGATAACTTGGATGATGAGTTAGAATAGTACAAGCATTTGCAAAACCATCTTTTGCACTTATTAAGCGTTATACAAAATACTAAATAAAATTTTATTTTTAAATTATAGGTTTTACCTTCAACAGTGAAAATAAAAAAGTAAGACTGTCATGTATAAAAAAATAATCAAATACATCTGGATAAGCGGTTTGAGCTTTTTCCTCTTCATTTTCATATTGGTCTTAGGTGCACGCATCAACCTCTTTGGTTTGTTTGGAGAAATACCACCTTTCGAGATTCTCGAAAACCCACAAAAAGACCTTGCCACTACCATTTATACCCAAGATGGGGTATTGATGGGAAAATATTTCGACAGAGAAAACAGGGTAGATGTACCTTATCGCGATATTTCTAAGCATGCAATCAAAGCATTGGTAGCCACAGAAGACGAGCGTTATGAAGAACACTCTGGCATAGATTTACGCGCTTTGATGAGGGTAGCCAAGGGTATTCTCTTGGGCAGACATCTTGGAGGAGGGAGTACTATTTCGCAGCAAGTAGCAAAAAATCTATTTGAAATGAGAACAGAACCTAAATACAAAGGCTATTTGTATAAGTTTTCTAAAACAGAGAGCCTTTGTATTAAACTCAAAGAATGGATCACCGCAGTAAGGCTAGAGAGAGCTTATACCAAAAGAGAGATCATTACCATGTATTTTAATACAGTAAAATTTGGTAATAAAATTGATGGCATCCATACCGCTGCTAAAACATTTTTTAATAAGCATCCGCAAGACTTAAAAATAGAAGAAGCTGCTATCCTCGTAGGTTTATTGAGGGCTACTACATTTTACAACCCAAAGCGCAACAAAGAAAATGCACTGAGAAGAAGAAATGTAGTCATGAGTCAAATGAAAAAGAATGCTTTTTTGACTGAAAATGCCTATGATTCCTTACGTTTCTTACCTATCGTACTCGACTACAATGCAGAAAGCTACAACAGTGGCATCGCTCCTTACTTCCGTGCCGTCATCAAACCACAAGTAGAAGCATGGTGCGAAAAAAATGGCTACAATATTTTTACAAGTGGGCTAAAGGTTTACACTAGCATAGATGCTAAAGTACAAGCGTATGCAGAGCAAGCAGTAGCAACACATATGAGCGACCTACAAAAGAAACTTGAAAAAGAATGGAACAACAAATTTCCTTTTGATAAGGACTATCTGACAAAAGAAATCAAAAAAACGGCTTATTATCGAGAACTAAAAAGGAAGTATGAGATAGATTCTATCAATTATTATTTAAATCAAAAAAGGAATACAGAACTGTTCACATGGTCAGGAAAAAAAGAAATGAAGGTAAGCTTTGTAGATGAATTTAAGCATCATCGTAAATTTTTGAATACTGGGCTAGTGTCCATCAATCCGTATTCTAGAGAAGTAAAAGCATGGGTAGGGGGTATCAATCATGAGTATTTTTCGCTAGATCATGTACAAAAAACGAAAAGGCAGCCAGGCTCAACCTTTAAGCCCATTGTTTACTCTGCTGCTATCAATAGTGGTTACACCCCATGTACTACATTTCCAGATGTCCCTATGACCATCAAAGCTAGTGATGGTGTTTACTGGGAGCCGAAAGGAGCAAAGCACACAGGAGAAAATCCAAGCCTTAGAACTGCCTTAGCTAGATCAATGAATAATATCTCGGCTAAATTGATGCAAAAAGTAGGACCAGAAAATGCGGTAGCTCATGCTCACCAATTAGGAGTGAAAAGTGAGCTAGAGCCTGTACTGTCACTGGTGTTAGGGACAAGTAGTGTCAATGTACTAGAAATGACCAATAGCTATTGTACATTTGTCAATCATGGGACATACAAAGACCCAATATTGATCAAAAAAATCACCGATAAGCATGGTAGAGTATTGGCAGAGTTTACCAATGAGATTAGTTCTAAGGAAGTCATGAGCCAAAAAAATGCTTACAAAGTAGTGTCTATGCTAAGGGGGAGTACCCTTATCAGTGGTGGCACGGCTAGAAGGCTAGATACAGAATACGGTTTATTGAAAAATAATGAGATAGGAGGAAAAACTGGAACAACCCAACACTCTACGGATGGTTGGTTTATGGGGATTACCAAAGACTTAGTAACAGGCTGCTGGGTAGGTGGAGAGGATAATAGCGTACGCTTTAATTCTGGCTATTATGGTCAAGGCTCTAGGATGGCGATGCCTATCTTTGCGGAGTTGATGAGTGCCTTATATGACGATGCTAGCTCAGGAATACATAGGGGACCATTTCCCTTGCCTGCCAATATAGACGATGCCTTCATCAAAAGTATCAATTGTGAATCTTCTCAATCGTCAGATAAGCAAAATACAACTGATAGCCCAGAGTTTGATGTACCTGATATGTAGTATATATAGAGTTTTTGGCTTTTAGGTATTAGCCGTTAGTTTTTTATAGTAAAGCAAAAACTAAATTGCCGTTGAATAGTACGAAGTATAAAGTACAAAGTACCAAGAAAATGAAAGCATAAAAAAAGATAGTATGCTCTTTTTAGTGCTTTAACAGTTCAGAAAGAAGGTATTATTCTTTGTACTTAGTACTTTGTACCTTGTACTTAATGCAGACTTTTACTAAAAAGCTGGATAATGTGATTTTATATAAACTAGCTTTTTATCTACTATATTTACTGTTCGTACCAATAAAAAAAAGCAAAAGACAAAAATTGTCTTTTGCTTTTTTTGGACTTCATTATTTAGTTGTTCGGTCGGCTTACCAATTATCTTTATTAAACACTTTTTTCATTGTATCGGATGTTCTAGCCGCTGGGTCTTTACGTATTTTTTCTTCTTCTTGTCCAACTAAAGTAAACAAACCGTCAATGGCTTTTGCCGTTGCATATTCTTCTAAGTTGGGGTTTACTTTATCTACGAAGGGTATTTTGTTGTAACGAGTAACGATCTGATCAAAGTATTTGGTCGTCTCTGCCTCATCCAGGGACTCTTTGACTACGGGGTTAAAAGATTCTTTGAGGTCATTGGTGGTGTTTTCTTTGAGGTAAGTGGTGGCAGAACGATTGTCTCCTTTGAGTACTCCCCAAGCATCATCTACCGACATGGAGTTGATGGCATCGACAAAGATAGGTGTTGCTTTTTGGGCGCTTTTCTCTGCTGCACGATTAAGACTTAATTCAAAATCATTGACAAGCTTAGACATTCCCATGCTATTAAGCTTATTTTTTACCTTCACCATATCATCAGGGAAAGGGATTCTTATCAACTTATTTTTGTTAAACCCATCGGTAGCGGATGCTTTTTTCGCTCCTTTGGTTACGCCTTTGACCAAGGCTTCTTTTAAGCCTTTGGTTACTTCAGGAGTACTAAGCTTTTCATCTTTTTTTGGGATGAGTTTTTTTAGGTTTTTGTTGACCTTAAATTGCGCTAGCGATGGATTTATGATAGAAAAACATAGGATTAAGCTACAAATAATTACTGTTTTATTATTTCTCATGACTTATTAATATCGTTTTAACAATAACTATGATATTAATAACCATTAAATAAAACAAATTTATTTCCAATTATCTTTATTAAAAACCTTTTGCATGAGGTCTGTAGTTCTAGCCACAGGGTCTTTACGTATTTTTTCTTCTTCTTGACCAACTAGGGTGAACAAACCGTCAATAGCTTTCGTAGTAGCATACTCATCTAGGTTGGGATTCATTTTCTCTATGAAAGGTATTTTGTTGTACTGTGTAACCATTTGATTAAAATATTTGGTTGCATTGCTCTCGTCTAAGGACTTTTTGATAATAGGATTGAAGGCGAGGGTCAAGTCATCGGTGGTTGTTTTTTTGAGGTAATTGGTAGCTGCATGCTCTTCTCCTTTCAGAATGCTCCAAGCATCGCTAATAGACATGGAGGTGATGGCATTCACAAAAATAGGGGCGGCTTTTTTTGCTCCTTTTTCTGCTGCACGGTTAAGACTTAGCTCAAAATCATCTACTAGCTTAGACATTCCTATGTCGTTGAGTGTGTTTTTGATTTTAACAATGTTTTCTGGAAAAGGAATTTTGATGAGGCTATTCTTATAATAACCGTCTGTAGCGGAGGCTTTCTGTGCGCCAAGGGTGATTCCTTTTACTAAGGCATCTTTTAGACCGCCAGTAACATCAGTAGATGTCAACTCGTCTGTGCTGCTTTCTCCAAGACTATCTAATACTTGACTTACTTGCTGATGTGTACAAGAGCAAAAGAAAAGTAAAGTGTATAGTAATAATAGTTTGTTGTTTTTCATGGGTTTAGAATGTGTTCAAGTGTTTTTGTATTCGAGTGTTCAAGTTATTAATTATCTAATATTCAGGAGTTATAGTAAGCCTACTTTTAATCATTGCCTTATAAGTAATATAGTAAAGCAAAAACTAAATTGCCGTTGAATAGTAC
>WTJX01000286.1 GCA_011524675.1 Cytophagales bacterium | reverse complement strand
CATTCTTTGTACTTCGTACTTTGTACCTTGTACTTAATGCAGACTTTTGTGAAAACCCAAATAATCAAATTTTAATGTAAACTAGCTTAGTATCTACTCTATACGATAGCGTTCTGCCTTTTGCGCTTCGCTTTTTTTATTTTTGTTTCCCCCCATACGGGGAATAAAATCGTGGCGTAAGTTTACGTATATACAATGTCAAATGTCTAATGTGGCTTTGATACCAACAGACAAGCGCATGATTAAAAAACTCAAAGCCCACAGCCCATTGCTCAAGGCTTTTTCAACTTGAAGACTCGAATACATGAAACCACCATGTCGAATGTCAAAGGTCAAATGTCGAATGTGGCGTTAATACCGACAGACAAGCACATGATTAAAAAACTCAAAGCCCACAACTCATTGCTCAAAGCTTTTTCAGCTTGAACACACGAATACAAGAACACTTGAACACATGAAACGAGCAGGTTAAAGGTTGAACGTTAAAAGTTGAAGGTTAAGTCTAACACACAAAGGCAATGCTTATAACGTAAAACTTAAAACCTATAACGTAAAACGTATATAAACACATGAAAAACATTCTAATCACAGGCGGTACAGGTTTGGTAGGTCAGCGATTGACACAAATCCTCCTAGAAAAAGGTTATGCCGTGCGCTACCTTAGCAGATCCGCAGGAACAACGGCACAAGGAGTTCAGAAATATAAGTGGGATTTAAAAAATCAAACCATAGATCAAGAAGCCATCTCTTGGGCAGATGCGATTATCAATTTGGCAGGAGCCAACGTAGGAGAAGGCAGATGGACAAAGAAACGAAAAAAAGATCTGTACGATAGTAGGATAGACAGCGTCAATCTATTACACGACTACATAAAAGCAGCACCTAATTATAAAGACAAAGTATTTATTTCAGCTTCTGCCATAGGATTATACGGCTTTGGAACTACAGACGATCAGTTTACAGAGCAAAGCAAGCCAGCTAATGACTTTTTGGCTACGCTTACCAAAGATTGGGAAGTAGCCATGGATAAGGTAGCAAGTCTTGGCATCCGAACAGCAAAACTAAGGGTAGGCGTAGTATTGTCAAACGAAGGAGGGGCATTGCCCAAAATAGCCAAGCCCATCAAGCTCTTTGCAGGTGCGGCACTAGGGAGTGGCAAACAATTACTTTCTTGGATACATATAGACGACTTATGCCGTCTCTTCATAGCTGCCTTAGAAAACGAAAGCTACCAAGGAGCATATAATGCCGTAGCTCCCAATCCAGTTTCCAATAAGGAATTCACCGTATCAGTAGCAAAAGAACTCAAAAAGCCGCTTTTTTTGCCTCCTGTACCAGCCTTTATGCTAAATTTATTACTAGGCGAAATGGCATCTATCGCCACGCGAGGATCATATGTAGATTGTCAAAAAGTAATACAACAGGGATTTGAGTATGAATACTCAGATCATCAAGAAGCCTTGAAAGATTTGCTTTAGCCAACTGATTGGCGAATAAAAATATGCTCGTTATATTTTATTCGCCTACTATCCTTTTTTCTTGAATCAATTTATTGATCGTACGAAAGCCATAGTAATCAAATAGAAAAACAGGGAATGCACTCAAAACTGAAATGCTAGAGTCTATCTTGATATGTTTTTCGAGTTGGCTTTCAAAAATTTCGATTTGAGGGATCATTTTATTTGATACACAAAAAGTATTATTGACAATAAAGTTCATTTTCTTCAAATGTATGTCTATGAGTTCTGCCCACACTTCTTTTGTGTAGTTGTTGAAATCTATGTATTTATCATCACAATTTTCATTTACAATCTTTTTGTAGCGTATATTTTCTTTGGCAGGCACTTTTAGATGTTTGAAATCTATCGAAGTCGATAGGTGCTTTAACGCTTCTACCATAGGGTAGCTAATGAAGATTTTTCCAAATTCTGTTTCTTCATCAAAGAAGTCAATGACTTCTGCTAGTTTTTTATCAGAAGCATTGCTTGTATGTCCATCATAATCAAAAAATAAATATATTTCCGAAAAATCCTTTCTTTCAACGTCTCGAAGCGTTTCCTTATTAAATTCTTTTTCTTTCAATAGCATGAACATATCCAGATATTCATCTTCTGAAATAGTCTTGTACAAACTATAAATCGTAGTGCAGAATGCACACCTAATGTCATTACTAGAGAAGATATCGCTAAAAGTCTCTGAGAAATTATCCGCTAAACTTTTTATGATATTGAATTCAGTTTTTTGACCTTCAAAAACAAATAATTTCTTGCTAGACATTGAATAAACCAGCTTTATACATTTTTTCAATATTGTGGGCTTCTCTTAATTCTTTGGAACTAGATTTAGAGAAAGTCTTTATGCCAGTATTGTTCATCAAAAAATAACAGTCAGGCCTCAGTAAATCGTTATTCATGATGGAAGTATTGTGAGTAGTTAATATAAATTGAGTCCCTGTTTCTTTTAATTTTTTTACAATAAGGGCAGAAAGTTCATGATGATAAAATGCGTCAAACTCATCAATAAATAAAAATGAAACCTTTGATTCTTCTCTTATTTTTTGAAACCAAAAATAAAAAGCCAGCAGAGCTCTAGTTCCTTGAGAAGCTATTTTAAAGAATTCTATTTTTTTGTTTCCAAAGTCAAAGGCGATCACTTCTTTATTTGATTCTTCAATAACAGTTAATTTACACTCGACACCAGCGGCATTCAAAAAACTTTCAAAATCACTAACATTTTCTTTTTTAATGATATCTTGAATAACTGCATGATTTCCAATTTCTAATCCAATATAAGCCCTATCTTCTAA
>WTJX01000117.1 GCA_011524675.1 Cytophagales bacterium | reverse complement strand
ACACACTCTTAACTTATATTGATGTAAGTATTTTTGGACGACTACTTATGTCTTTATTTTTATGAGCTTTTGGCTTTTAGGTATTATGCAGTTAGCTTTTTTAGTAATGAGTCAATAGTCAATAAGTTGTTGACCATTTTAAAAAGAAGTGATGTGCTGAGCATAACTAAGTTTTTTGTGTTTAGGCAAGGCTTTCAAAATTTTAAAACAGCAGTTTACTGATTGTAAATGAGGGTTTTAAAATTTTGTATAAGGCCGAATAAGTCCTAAAGATGATTTTGTAAAGCTTTCTTTATGTAATTATCTACTATAGTAGAGCAAAAACTAAATTACTACTGAATAGTACGAAGTATAAAGTACCACGATAAGGAAAGCATTTAAAAAAGATAGTGTACAGGCTTTTAAGTACTCAAACAACTTAAAAGAAAACATTCTTTGTACTTCGTACTTTGTACCTTGTACTTAATGCAGACTTTTGTAAAAACCTGAATAATCGAATTTTAATGTAAACTAGCTTCTTATCTACTATATAATATATATGTCTATTTATACCATTGATGCAGGAAACACTCAGATAAAAGTGGGTAAGTTTGAAAATGACATTCTTGTTGAAAAACAGAGTTTCAAGGTGCTTGATGAATTTTATTTATACTACGCACAACAAAAAATTGATAAAAGTATTTTGTCAAGTGTAAGGAATTTTGAGTGGGACTCCAGAAATGGTATTGCCCCTTTGTTGTTAGATCAATTGACGAAATTACCTTTTGAAAATAGATATAAAACAAAAGAGACTTTAGGTAATGACAGAAAAGCCTTGGTTTCGGGTGCCATGAAATTATTTCCTAAACAAAACTGTTTAGTCATAGACGCAGGTACATGCATCACATATGATTTCATCAATGCAGCACAGTGCTATTTGGGTGGTGCTATCTCACCAGGCTATACTATGAGGTTTAAGGCACTGAATCACTACACGGCTAAACTTCCTTTGATAGAGAAAACGGAAGATAATGTAACACTAATAGGTGATAGCACAAACACAAGCATAAAAAGTGGTGTGTATCATGGTGTCTTGATGGAACTGGAGGGGGTTATGGGGCAATATTTAAAAAAATATTCCGATTTAATCGTGATATTAACGGGAGGTGACGCAAAACACTTTGAAAAACAGCTGAAAGCTACCATCTTTGCAATTCCAAATTTACAAATGGAAGGTTTATACCACATTTTACAACAAAATGATTAGATTCCTATTGCTTTCAGGGACTTTAGTTTCTGTACTTACTGCTTCGGCACAAAATTTCAAAATAAATGCACCTAACTCTGCTTTTGGTGTGGGGGAATATTTCGACGAGGGTACTGCCAGAAACAGGGCTATGGGGGGCTTAGGTGTAAGTACTTCCAACAAGCTCTTTGTCAATCTCAAAAACCCAGCCCTCTATTCACATACAAAATATACTGTTTTTGAAGCAGGCATCATACATCAACTAAGAAGGCTCAAATCAGGAAGTGCCACTAGAACCGATGGGGACGTTATTCCTATCTATTTAGCTATTTCTTTTCCTATAAGCAAATCTTGGAAATCAGGGTTTTCTTTGTCTCCCTACACGTACTCTAATTATAGTTCTTACACAAACACTAGCATATCCGGTTCTACTACTGGAGAAACTATTACTACCACCTTAGAGGGGACGGGAGGATTAAATAAAGTTTCTTTTCATAATGGAGTAAGCATAGGTTCAGATTTTTCTTTGGGGCTTAGTGCGTCCTATATCTTTGGGAAACAAGAGATCAATCAAATATCAGAGCTGAGCTCAAGCTCAAGTAACAATTATACTACACTAGAACAAGAGTATGTATATAAAGGCTTTCAATTCAAGACAGGTGTTGCTTTTCGTAAAGAGTTGAGAAAAGTAACTGTTCCTTCGCGTTCTAAATTGGTAGTGCCAAATCCCAACTATCTGCCTAAGAAAAGACAAGTTGAAACATGTATGGACAGTTTAGCACAGACAAAAGGACGAGATAATATAAAAGAGAATTTAAAACTATGTAAAGAGCAATTACTTGATATCCCTAAAAAGATCATTTATGAAGATACACTTGTAAACAAAGATGTGTTTTTAGCAAAAAACTTTATAGACTCGGTGAGTAGTACAGCTACTTACGGGAACTACTTTATATTCATACCTACATATTCGGAGCTTCTGTATGATCCATCTGTTAAAAGTAAAGTATTAAAAATTAAAATCAAGAACGTTTTAAAGGCGAATAGAGTAACCGAATATGGTATTTTTGTCAAGAAAGAAATACTCGAGGCAAGCGAAGATGAATGGACTGCGGAGCTTACAAAACTCATAGATGGCACTTTCCCAACTGTAGAGAACAAAGACAATCATCTCGATGCTTACCTAAAGAGAAAGTCAGGTATATTCTTTAACTCAGGTTTTAGTTTTCAATTTGGCTCTTCTTTAGACATAGATGCACAACGCCTAGAAAATACATATACATCAAGAGGTTTTATCGTAGTTTCTGATACAACATCTATTGAGAATGGTAAGGCAAGGCTTCCTTTTGAAATCACGTTTGGGATTAGTCTAGACAAGCCAGAAGCAAGAGGGAAAAGAAAAAACGGTTCATTGCGTAAAGCCATATGGTCTGTAGGTACAGAAGTTTTCTTTATCAATGGAGATAACTATACTCACATCAAAGGTAATGACCTTGTTAATAGCTATGGGATGAGAATAGGAACAGAAGTAATTCCAGACCTCAATGCAAAACAACGTAGTGATTATTTTAAACGAGTGTTTTATCGTTTTGGCGGGGTTGCAAGAAACTTACCTTATGAACAAAACAATAAAGCTGTTACTGATATTGGGCTTACATTCGGATTAGGACTCCCTATTGGGTATTATGATTTTAGGTTAGATTATCCCAAATACGTTAACCTTAGCTTTGAGTTTGGCAAAAGAGGTGCTTTGAATAAGGGACAGATAACAGAAAATTACTTTTTCACCACTCTGGCACTTACCATCAATGACAAATGGTTCAAGAGAACTAAGATAGGCTTGTAGATGCCTCGTTGAACTCATTTTTTTAACAATTTGTTAATTCAAAAAAATTGTATAAGCATAAATTAAGGTTCAATTTTGCGAGATCTTAAATGGTTAAAAGATGAGACTAACGATATTATCACTCATAGTATTACTTTCAGTACAAGTAAATGCACAAAACGGTTGGAACTGGGGAGAGGACAAAGAAGAATGTCAGCACAAGTGGATGTTCTTATCTACTTCTGTGAAAGCAGAGCAATACAAAGAGGCGCGTCCCGCGCTTGCTTATCTTTTAGATCAAGCACCAAACCTTAATAAGGCTCTTTATCAATATGGTACCAAGGTATATGAAAACTTGGTGAAAACAGAAAAAGACCCTGAAAAATTGAAGCAATTGCAAGACTCTTTATTGATTTTGTATGATGCTCGTATGAAGCTTTATGGTGAAGAAAATACTGTAATGAGCTATAAAGGGATTTATGCTTACAATTTTTTAATTGGCAGAACCGATAGAAGAGACGAACTGTACCCTCTATATAAAAAAATATATGAGCTGAACGGTGTCAACACCAAATATTATAATATCTATTATTATTATTTGACTGCTGGTAGAGAGTGTAAATATAAACGTATGTCTCAAGATGAGTTTCTTACGCTACACGAAACACTAGTAGCTTCACTTGACAAACAAATCGCAGCAAATAACGCCTATAGTAAGAATGCTTCGGTTTACAAAGAAAAAATAGAGGCTAAGTTGACTAGCTATGTAACGCTTGATTGCGAATTTATCAATAAAGTATATACCCCTAAATTTGAGTCAGAACCTTCTCTTGTGATTGCAAAGAAACTTTATAACCTATTATTATCGCAGGAGTGTATCAGTGACCCTATCTTTATGAAAGTTTCGGAATATGTGATGGACAAAGAACCTAATTATGCAGGTATCAGGGTTCAAGCAAAACTACATTTGAGAAATAAAGAGTATGACAAAGCCATCACCAATTTTGAAAAGGCAATTCCATTAGCAAAGGATGATGAATCCAAAGGAAAAACTTTCATGGATATTGCAGAGATTTACAAGCAAAAAAAGGAATATAGCAAAGCTAGAGAGTATGCCTATAAGAATTTGGAAGTTGTACCAGACAATGCTGATGCCTATGTTTTTATTGGAAACCTCTACCTATACTCTGAGTCATGCAAAAACTCTTCTGACAAACTCAAAGGGAGTTTGATTTATATTGCTGCATACGATAAGTATAAGAAAGCAGGTAACTCATCTAAGATGTCCGAAGCTAGAAAATATTTTCCTAGCATGGAACAAATTTTTTCTAGGGGAAAGAAAGAAGGTGATGTTATGAATACAGGTTGTTGGGTGAGTGAGAATGTTTCTTTAAGGAAAAAATAGTTTTCATGTGGTCTAGTAAGGCATATATTGGTATCAAAGCTAAAAAATGTTTTTATGTTTTTTTATGCCTCCCTTTGCTATATGCTTGTACAGAAGTAACATTCAAGAGTGATAATTCCTATGAAGGTCCCTCTGCTGTAGCTTACGATGTACACACACATTATACTGAGTCTGGTAGTCCAAGGATAATCATAGATGCTGACGAGCAGCTAGAGTTTGAGCACGGAGACAAGGAATTTCCAAAAGGTGTCTTTTTACGTTTTTATAAGGAAAGCTATGGCGAAAAGCCATACGGCGATCTAAAAGCTGATTTTGCTCATTATTACATTAAAAAAGGGCATTGGTTTTTGAGAGGAAATGTAATATATCGCGACATAGAAGATGGAGAGGTTCTTACTACTGAAGAGATTTATTGGGAACCAAAATCTCATAAGCTGTGGACAGATGTTTTTGTACATATCACCGCTCCTAATAGAGAGATTATGGGCGAAGGGCTAGAAGCACTGGATGATTTTTCTAAGTACACCATCACAAAACCTAGAGGTAGGGAAAAAAACTTTAACTAAAATGAGCCAAAAAATAAATTCTCGTCTTTGGGATGTTCTCATTGTATCTTTTGCCATAGGGCTTGCTATCATAGGTATGGATCAGTGGTTGCATTATGGCTTTTTTGCAAGTTATTGGATTTTTATGTTTGCTATTGGCTTGCTTGGCTATTATCTGTTGAGGAAGAAAAATAGAGACTCATAGGATAGTCTATTTTCAAAAGTCGCACATTTATTAAATGTTCTTACATTGGGCATTTTATTTTTGACTCATACACAGTTTAAACATATCGAATTTATGCAAAATAATAGCTATATTGCTTTAACTTTGTATAAATAATAGCCTTTTGACCTTATATGTTAGGATCAGAAACACTCATCATCATCATTTCCTTATTTTTTTCTGCCTTTTTTTCAGGCATTGAAATCGCATATGTTGCCTCCGATAAACTGCATCTATTGATGGATAATCGTAAGGCGAACTTTTTAGCTAGAACACTAGCCTATATTACCAAAAAGCCTTCTTTGTTCATCGGTACAACGCTTATAGGCAATACGATAGCATTAGTGGTATATGGTATATTTATGGCAGAAGCCATGGAACCATTTTTAGGACTTTACTTTTCTTCTGGTTTAGTTCTCTTTATACAAACTATTATTTCTACCTTTTTGGTCTTAATTGTTGCCGAGTTTTTACCTAAAAGCTTGTTTATGATTAATCCAAACAAGATGTTACAAGCGCTTTCCCTTCCTTTTGCTGTGATCTATACGCTAGTCTATATTCCTGTATATATCATCGTAACCTTATCAAAGTGGATGATTGTTTATGTTTTCAAATGGAAATACGAAGAAGATCAACCGCTTATTGCTTTGACAGACTTGAACTATTTTGTACAACGCCTCAACAATGTAAAAGTATCAGACTCAGACAGCAAGGGAGATACTACTACCCTAGATAAAGAGATTTTTGACAATTTGATAAATTTTAAAGATGTAAGAGTAAGGGATTGCCTTATTCCTCGTAAAGAAATTGTTGCCATTGATAAAGAAGATGGTATAGAAGCATTGAAAAATGCGTTCATCAAGTCGGGGCACTCTAAAGTATTTGTTTATAAAAAATCTATTGATAACATCATTGGCTATTGCCATTCCAATCAGTTATTCAAAAAACCTGATACTATTCAAGAGATACTTAGTAAGATTATTATTGTTCCAGAAACCGAGTTAGCAAGTGATTTGTTGGTCAGCTTTATAGAGAAGCATAGGAGTATAGCTTTGGTAGTAGATGAGTTTGGAGGTACTTCTGGTATCGTCAGTATCGAAGATATTATTGAAGAGATTTTTGGAGAGATACAGGACGAGCACGATGATAAGACCCTCTTAGAAGAGAAGCTTTCTGATTCACTATATGTTTTTAGTGCGAGACAAGAGGTTGATTATTTAAACAGCAACTATCAATTAAAAATACCTGAAGGTGAGTATGATACCTTGGGTGGCTATATCGTGCATAGCTACGAAGACATTCCTAAGATCAACCAAGTGATACAAATAGATAATTTAGAAATTACAGTTTTGGAAAGGGAAAATACCCGACTAGAGAAAGTTAAAGTGAAAATTAAGTCTTAAAATATTCAAGACTTAGGGAAGAGTGGCTAATATGAGTTACGAGTAAAAAAAACTTTGAACTTAATATCAATCACTACTAAACAAACGTTCAACGCACAATAAAAGACTAAGTTTGTGATATTATGCCAAACGAAAAAGAATTACTAGAAGATGAACTCTTATTTGAGCATCACCGTATCACCGTTGATCCCAAGCAATCCGCATTGCGCATAGACAAATATTTACTAGAAAAACTTCCTAATAGTACTAGAAGTAGAATTCAGCATGGCGTTAAGTCAGGTTTCATCAAAGTAAATGATAATGCTATAAAAAGTAATTATAAAGTACGTCCAAACGATGAGATAAGTATTTCCTTACCTGAGCCTCCTAGAGAAGATGAAATCATAGCAGAAGACATACCCCTTACGATAGTCTATGAAGACGATGATGTACTTGTGGTAAACAAGCAAGCAGGTATGGTAGTGCACCCTGCACATGCCAATTGGACGGGTACATTGGTTAATGCTCTAGTATATCACTTTGAGCAGTTGCCTACCTCACAGAATGGTTTTGGAAGACCCGGCCTGGTACATCGTATCGATAAAGATACATCTGGTTTGTTGGTGATAGCAAAGACAGAGTTGGCTATGACCAGCCTAGCAAAGCAGTTTTTTGACCACTCCGTAGAACGTACTTATCATGCGTTGGTATGGCGTTCTTTGAAAGAGAAAAGTGGCACAATCACTGGACATGTAGGAAGGAGCTTGAAAGATAGAAGAGTGATGTCTGTTTTTCCAGAAGGAGAGTATGGAAAACATGCTGTTACCCATTATAAACTATTGAAAGATTTATACTATGTCAACTTGGTAGAGTGTAAACTAGAAACAGGAAGGACACATCAGATAAGGGCACATTTCAAGCATTTGGGACACCCTTTGTTTAATGACGCTACTTATGGAGGAGACAAAGTATTAGCAGGTACACTTTTTACCAAGTATAAACAATTTGTGCATAATGCTTTTGAGCTAATGCCACGTCAAGCATTGCACGCCAAGACCTTAGGTTTTAAACATCCCAGCTCCGGAGAGTGGATGCAGTTTGACTCTGAATTGCCACAAGACTTTAAGGACGTACTGGAAAAATGGGAGAAATATGGTGAACAAAACAGTTAACTAAATGTAAAAAAGGTCTTGTATCGAGTTTCAATACCTCAATATGCTTTACAAAGCAGATATAAGTGTTTTTATCCGCCAATTTATCAATTTTATTCCCACTTTCGTGGAATGGAATCTAGCTTTTTATTTATGTCGGTAAGCTTTTTGATTATCAACATCTAAAAACAAAAAGGTTTTCAAAATAATATCCTCTATGAAGAAAAAAATAATATCCTCACTTGTCGCAGCATTCCTATGCACTTTTGGGTTATACCTTTACAAAACATATAAAAAACTAACCATCATCACAGGTCATTCATCAAAGTATTTGTGTTCTTGTACCTTTGGGAGTGGTAGGCAAGCAGAAGATATTATAAATTTTGATTTGAATTTTTCTCCTATCAGTTGGGCAAAGTACGATATAGACTATCAAAATAAAAAAGTTACAAGTACTGTCTTTGGAATGAAGGCCAACACCGCCATTTTTAGAGAAGGCTTTGGTTGCACACTACTTGCAGATTATACAGAAGAAGAGCTTTTAAAACAACAGTTCCCTAAAAGTAAAAAAGAGCTATATAACGACTTGCTTTTTGATTTGTCCGCACTAACAGCCAAACAAAAGGCTATGCAAAAAAAGGTACTGAAAGCCATAGCCCCCGAGTTTATAGAGAAAGATTCTCTTTTACCAAAAAACACCACGGCTATCACTGTTGCTTATGACGGAAAACTCATTGCAGAGCAATACCGAAAAGACTTTGATTATAACACACCTCTATTAGGTTGGTCTATGACCAAAAGCATTACAAGCACATTAGTTGGTATCTTAGTTAAGGAAGGGGACTTAGATGTACATGCACCAGTAGATATTCCTTCATGGCAAGGAGATGAGCGTAAAAATATCACACTACATCATTTATTACAGATGACAAGTGGTTTAGAGTGGGACGAAAATTATACTAGGCTTTCGTCTGCGGTAAGTATGTTGTACAAAGAGGGCGATATGTATGATTATGTCATTCAGAGTAAGTTAGCACATGCACCAGGTACACATTGGTATTATTCTTCTGGTACTAGTAATATACTTTCTGGTATTATCAAAAATCAATTTGATAATGATCGTTCATATTGGCTTTTTCCTTATGAAAGCTTATTTGACAAACTAGGGATGAGTTCTGCATGGATAGAGCCAGATGCTTCAGGTATGTACGCAGGTTCGTCCTACTGCTTTGCTACGGCACGAGATTGGACACGTTACGGTTTACTTTATTACAACCAAGGTATATGGCAAGGCGATACCATAGTATCGCCAGCATGGGTAAACTATACTAAATCTACCTCTAAAGCAATTCCAAAAGGCAGGTATGGTGCACATTGGTGGTTAAATATTGGGAAAGACGGAGAATATCCATTACCAGGCATCACTAATGAAGTGTTTTATTGTAAAGGCTACCAAGGTCAGCGTATCTATGTGATCCCATCCAAAAAGCTAGTGATCACACGCTTTGGAAAGACATTTAATGAAGATGCTTTCAAAGAAGTAGATTTCTTAAAAAGGGTGTTTGATGCTTGTATGTAGCGGTGGGAGCACTTTAATACATCAATGAATATATTATACTTAAGTGAAATGAAAATGTCCTTTTTTAATAAGGTGGAAATCTGTACCAATAAAAGAGGCTAATTCATCTTTTTCATTTACCAAATTATCAATCTTCTTCCAAATGGCATCCTTAAACTCATTAAACTTTTCGTAATAAAAGGTATTGATAACATCTTTTCTGATGTATTTCCATAGCCTTTCAATAAGATTTAAATTTGGAGAATAAGGAGGTAAATAATGCCAAACGATCTTCTCTTGATATTGAGCTAAAAACTCTTTGAGTAAGTTACACTTGTAATACCGTAAGCCCACGGTGTTGGGCGTATTATATTAGATTGCTTTATTGACTATTTTTG
>WTJX01000077.1 GCA_011524675.1 Cytophagales bacterium | reverse complement strand
CAGCTAGAACATATCGCCTCCCCTACATTAATTCAACGCTTAGACAAATTTTTAGGTTACCCTACGCACGACCCACATGGCGACCCTATCCCTTCGGTAGAGGGTATAATGCCCAAAGCCAATACGAACTTACTCATAGACTTAAGCATCAATGAGTGTGCTACAGTAGTAGGCGTACGAGACAACTCTACTAGCTTTTTACAGTTTTTAAATAAAATAGATGTTAGTCTAGGTACAGAAGTGTGTGTACAGGCAAATTTTGATTTTGATGGCAGCAAAGAAGTCATCATCAACAAGAAACAAGAAGTCATTCTTTCCAAAGAAGCATTACAAAACATTTACATAAAACCTACAAAAAGTTAAGTTTAGCTCATTGCTCAAAGCTTTTTCAACTTGAACACAAGAAAACAAAAACACTCAAAAACATTATTCACATAATTTAACCAATATATCGTCATGATTTTTAACTCATTGATTCTAAGATTCTCAAATACATGTTTAGTATGGATAGCTCTATTGCTAGTAACCCTCAGCACGTCTTGTAGCAGTAGCTCCTCTACAGAGAAAGGAAGTAACGACAAACTGTTGATATTGACCACCACCCAAATCATAGCAGACGGAGTAAAACACATTGTAGGAGACAAAGCAGAAGTAGTCTCTTTGATGGGTAGCGGTATAGATCCACATTTATACAAAGCGGCACAGTCTGACCTCATCAAAATGAATGATGCAGACATCATCATAAGCAATGGCTTACACCTAGAAGGAAAGATGGCGGATATACTGCACAAATATGGAAGACAAAAAACTGTACTGGAAGTAGCAGAAGGAATGGACGCATCTCTATTCCGTAAGGTAGGTAACAACACCCCAGACCCACACCTATGGTTCAACATAGCCATGTGGAAGAGTGGACTGGCTTACATTGCTGAACAGCTACAAGAAAAAGATGCTCCAAACAGTAGTGTTTATGCCGAAAACTGGTTTAACTATGCCGCTAGTCTTGATGCCTTGGACGCTAAAGTACAAAGCATGATAGATGAAATACCAGCACAACAGCGCGCCTTAGTAACCGCACACGATGCCTTTGGATATTTTGCTATTCGTTATGGCTTAGAAGTAAAAAGTTTACAAGGACTTTCTACTCTTTCAAACCCAGGGCTAAAAGATATAGCAGAGTTGCTAGACTATATCATCACAAAAAATATCAAAGCTGTATTTACAGAAACCTCAGTACCAAAGAAGAATATCGGTGTTTTGGTAGATGCATGCAAAAGCAAAGGACATGAGCTAAAGATAGGTGGAGAGCTATACTCTGATGCCTTAGGAGAAGAAGGTACTAGAGAAGGAACATACGAAGGAGCAGTATTGAAAAACACAAGCTTGATCGTCAATGCTTTGAAGTAAAAGCTAACAGCCAAAAGCTCATAAAAGCCCGCTCTTCAAGATGTTCCGCAGGGCATCTTGAAGGGTAAATAAAAAGGATGTCTCATCCATGAAAAGTATTTAGTTAGGACAAATAAGGTAGCTAAATTCCAGTGATTCCGCTTTTAACTAGGGAAGTCTTCCTTTTCTATCACTTAAACTCCTTTCTTTCCTAAAGTTATACTTTTTAGGAAAAATGAAGGAAGACTTCCCTCAAAACTTATTGTTTTTTGACTTTTTATTTTTAAACCCGGAATCCCTGATCTAAATTCTCAAAAAAAGAATAAGTTTAAAGATGAAATCATTACTAAAAACAACCTTATTTTTTCTATGGTTACTTTTTTTATCAGTCTTATGTATTTGGTTAATGGCAATAGCGTCAGGTCATAAGCTGCTTGAAAATACTAATTTTCACTTTTCTTTAATATTATTATTGACTTTAGTTTTAATCTTTACACTTAAGAATTATTCGAGAAAAAAGTAGAAATAGTTAGAGTGCGCCCCATCTCAATGCTCTTCAAGATATTCTGCAAGGCATCTTGAATGGTAAATAAAGAGGATGTCTCATCCGTGAAAAGTATTTGATTTAGGATTTAAGATATAAGAGGTCTAGCGTTAAAAAAATCAAACTTAGCGTATTTTTAAAGAAGAACTAATTTATTAAAAGAATAAGATCGTAAAATGGAGTTAAAACATTGCTTATATAACCCAACAGCTTTTGATTTTTTATAGAACCTATTCATGCCCTGCTTTCATGATTTCTTCAGCATACTCTTTGTCCGATTCTTTTATCCCAGTTTCACCAGTGTCTCTTATCGCCCAACCAATTTCTGGAGTGATGACAAATTCTTCAGGTTCATAGCTAGCGCCTACAAACCCTGCAATAAATTCCATTTGATATAACGGATCGTCAAAATATTCCCAATAAAAGTTTGCTCTAGATATACCAGAAGAAAAGCTTGTTGTATTGACATCGTACTGAAATTCATTTTTCTTGATGTATTCTTCTCCTTTTCTCAAATAAGGGAAAAAATCAACTATCCAACCACTAATTTTAGGAGAACCACTTCCAAGTAATTCTGACTTATAAATACCTTCCCAAAAACCACTAGGTGTATTGCCTTGTGAAGACAAAATAAACTTTTCAAGATGTGGAATTAAATCTTTAGTCCACCAAGCTAAATCATATTGACTCAATTCTATAGTTTTATTCAGTAGTTTGACCCAATCTTCCGTTGTCCCTTCTAGAATAATACTCGGTATTCCACACCTAGTTAAGACTTTATAAATAAAGTAACTACTCATAGCATCCATTAAAGTTACCTCAAATGCTGCTTTCTCCACAACAGAAGTTGTTGAAAATTCTAATACTACATTATCCAA
>WTJX01000051.1:4757-9715 GCA_011524675.1 Cytophagales bacterium | reverse complement strand
TTAAGTTAACCCCACTTTCGTGGAATGGAATCCAGTCTTTAAATCTTCACTTCAGTACCTTGTGCACCATAGATACTGAAGATACGTTGATATACAGCCTGCTTTTCAAGACACTATTTTTACGTAAGCATTCGAAAAGTACGTGTTACTTTTTAGTTGTTAAGCCTTTAATTCACCATGAAAAGCACCTTTTCAATGAACTATTCAATACGTTGTATCATTAGTATTGAGCGTTTCCGCCCTTGAAGATTCCCCAGTAAATGAGTTGAAAATCGATTAGAACAAAATTACTGTTTGAACGAAGAGAGTTTAATTTTGTTCCCAATTTTTGACTTATTTACTGGATAAGGAAGCTCCACAGGCTTGATTTTTTGCCTGTAAAAGAACTAAACGGGCTTAACCGAATGCTTACATTTTCACTACTTTTCTAACCCCTTCCTTATTATTTTATTAGACACTTTAAGCTTACATTCTTCACCAATACCACTTGTCTTTAATTATATATCATTCATATACATATAACACCTTAAACAACAAAAAAAACTATTTACCTATTAAAAATTGATTCAAACAAAGTTTTTTAATAGATTTAGGAACTTTATTATTTTAATAAGTTATAATTTGAATATTTCATAACCTTCTTTCTCTCCCTATTTGCATATGAAAACCTTATTATCTAGCCTAATCCTTCTATGTATTATAAAAATAAGTCTTGGGGTAACTTATGTAGATAACTCTGCTACAGGAAACAATGATGGAAGCTCTTGGGCTAATGCTTATACAGATTTTCAAGCAGCCCTAGACGATGCTGGTACTGAAATATGGGTAGCCCAAGGTACGTATTTCCCTACAGAAGCCCTTATTACTTCTACAGACCCTAGAGACAGGGCTTTTCACCTTGCGTTGGACAAACAAATCTATGGAGGTTTCCCAAGTGGTGGTGGAATAATGATGAATAGAGACAGAAAACTATACCCTACTATTTTAAGTGGAGACTTCAATCAAGATGATGTATTTAACGAAGACGGAATATCTTCCACTATTGAAAATAATGGTGAAAATGCTTATCATGTTTTGATAACCTCCTCTTTAACAGAAAATGCAACATTGGATGGTTTTACGATAAAAGGAGGAAATGCTAATGGGACATCATACTTTTATTTTGATAAAAAAGATTTTTATCAAAATACAGGTGGAGGAATGTATAATTACAATTCATCCCTAACAATAGCTAATGTTGTTATCTTAGAAAATTCTGCTGATAAAGGTGGGGGAATGTATAATGAAAGTTCACCTTTAACGCTTACGAATACTACTCTTAGTAAAAATATTGCATTTACTTATGGAGGAGGGGCGTACAACTTCCGTTCGTCTGCTACCTTCTCAAACGATACTATAAGTAATAATATATCCGCAGCTTCAGGAGCGGGGATATATAATGCGAGTTCATCACAAACAATAACTAACGTTATTATCTCTCAAAATACAGCCAATAAAGGAGGAGGAATATTCAATGCATCTTCATCAGTGATAGTAAGCAATACTAAGATAAAAGAAAATGTTGCATCGGGAGATGGTGGGGGAATATTCAACTTTCGCTCTACTATTAATTTTTCAAAAGACACCATAAGCAATAATATAGCTATTACTGGAAGTGGTGGGGGGATACATAACAGATATAAAGTTGGACATAATATAGTAGATCAATGTTACTTTGAAAGTAATAGTGCCGCATCTGGAGGAGGTATTCTTAACAAAATTACTTCTATAACAATCAAAAACTCAACTTTTTATAAGAATAGAGCTACAGGAGATGGAGGAGGTATTTCTAACGCTGAATCTTCTGGAGACATTACTAATTGTACATTCAATAATAATACTGTGGCGACAAATGGAGGAGGAATAAAAAATCATGGTTCTTCAATAGATATGATAAATATTACATTAGATCATAATATTGCAGAGGCAGGTAGTGGTGGTGGAATATATGACAACTCTGCTTCTGTAAAGCTCTCAAACTCAACACTAAAATCTAATGAAGCAGTCAATGGGGGAGGGATATATGCTACGTCTTCTCTTACTATTGAAGGATGTAATATTAGTGATAATACAGCCTCTTTCAATGGAGGGGGAATATATGCTTTCACTTATAGTGGAACTATACCTGACTGTATTTTCAATAACAACAATGCCCTAAACTTTGGTGGCGGAATGTATGCTTACGCTTGTAGTGAGACTATGCTTAATTGCATTTTCAATAATAATACAGCAAGCAATGGAGGGGGAATCTATCAAAGGTTTTCATCACCTACCATCACCAATACAACAATTAGTGATAATACGGCAACATTCAGTGGTGGTGGAATGGCATTTTACAAATCTGCATGCACCATAACATCTTGTAAAATCAAAAAGAACAAGGCATTAGACGGAGGGGGAATACACATGATAAACCCAGCTAGTTCTCACTTAACAGATTGCGAAATTAGTCAAAATACAGCCTCAAATAATGGTGGAGGTATAAAAAACAGAAATAGTTACCTCACGTTGAATAGGTGCAAAATTAGTCAGAATACTGCTCTTGAAAATGGTGGAGGCATACACCATTCTACGACTACCCTCATAAAAGTTATTGGCACTTACGTCAACAACAATACAGCCAAACAAGGAGGAGGAATGTATAATTCAAAAGCTTCTTCGGAGATTAGCAATAGTCTGTTTTCGTACAATACATCAAGTCAAGGAGGAGGAGCTTTTTATATTACTGAGTCTAGTCCAAGCATTACGCATACCACCATTAGTCACAATACATCAAGCGCTGGCGCTGCCATATCCAATGATAATGCCCCAACGCCAAACATTACTGGTGTTATATTTTATAACAACGTATCTACTACTGGTCTTCATGACATTTTAAACCTCAATGGTTCAAACCCTAGTGTTGCTCACAGTATCCTACAAACTAGCGGAGGCAGTGTTTCATGGAATACAGACCTAGGTACAGACGGAGGGAATAACATAGACACCGATCCACTTTTTATAGATTCAAGCAATCCCATAGGTGCAGACGGTATTTTTGGCACAGCAGATGACGGGTTACAGCTTTCTGCCTGTTCTCCTGCCATCAATACAGGAGGTACAAGTTCAGAAAGCACGGACATTTTGGGCAATCCGCGTATCGCTAATACCATCGTTGACATGGGCGCCTATGAATATCAAGCAAGTCAATTTGGTTCTAGCAGTAGTAGCATAACCATGACCGCCTGCAACAGTTATACCACACCAAGTGGTAAAGTATGGACTTCTTCAAAAACAGAGAATGACACTATCCCAAATGTGGTAGGATGTGATAGTATCATTACCATTGATTTGACTATCAAAGAAAAATCAAGCAGTAGCATACAAGTCACTACTTGCGACAGTTACACTACCCCAAGTGGTAAAGTATGGACAAGCTCCAAAACAGAAAATGATACTATCCCAAATGCGATAGGATGCGATAGTATCATTACAATAACACTAAATCTTCACATTAGCAATGAAATAATATATGTAGATAGTTCAGCCACAGGAACAAACGACGGTAGCTCATGGGCAAACGCCTACACCAACTTACAAGATGCCTTGGACTTACCTACCTGTGTCAATAGTGAAATATGGGTAGCCAAAGGAACGTATTTCCCTACAAGCTCACCCGACGGCACTTCTACAGACCCTAGAGACAAAGCTTTTCACCTTGCCATAGACAAACAAATCTATGGAGGCTTTCCAAGTGGAGGGGGAACAATGAGCGATAGGGATGCAAAACTACATCCTACCATTTTAAATGGCGATTTTAATCAAGATGATATAGTAACAGGAAGTGGCGAAAATTTAAGTTTTAGTAACCATGAAGAAAATGCCTACCATGTAATGATAACTGCAAATTTGACCTACAACACTATCATAGATGGCTTTAACTTTACAGGAGGTAATGCAGACCAAAACACCTCTTTTCGCTTTGTGCAAACTTACCGAAATAATTATGGTGCAGCACTTTACAATTCTTACTCCTCACCTACAATAAGTCATTGTAGTTTCAAACATAATACTTCTAGCTATAGTGGTGGTGCTCTCTATCATTATTATTCTACTTCAGTATATACAAACTGTATATTTGAACATAATGCTTGCGACAACAAAGGCGGAGCAATCTATAACTATAATGCTCCTATCTATCTCATCCATTGTATCTTCTACGCCAATAACACAAAAGTCTATGGAGGTGCTATTCACAACAGAAGTTCCTCTATTAGCATTGATGGATGTACATTTTTGAAAAATTATGCGTTTGATTTAGGAGGAACGATCAGTAACCATTTCAGCGGAGGTATTTTAATTTCCAATAGCATTTTTTGGAATAATAACGCACCTACATTTCCTCTGATATACAATAATTTTTCTTCTACTTTACTTGACCATAATATTATTGAAGGAAGTAACGAAACCAGTTTTTGGCTCAATGTACAAGGTATTACTAAACAAGCTAACTTAGCAGACAATCCTCTCTTTGTAGATGAAATGAACCCAATGGGAACAGATGGTATTTTTGGAACAGCAGACGATGGATTGATTCTCTCCGCCTGTTCTCCAGCCATCAATGCAGGGAAATCTAGTTCAAAAAATATAGACCTCTTAGGGAATCCTCGTATAGCCAATGACACCCTTGACATAGGTCCGTATGAATATCAAGCACGTCAATATGGCACTAGCTATAGTCACCTTACAATCATAACTTGTGATCGCTATACTACACCTAGTGGTAAGTTATGGACAGCTTCTAAAATAGAAAACGATACCATCTCTAATGCGGTAGGCTGTGACAGCATCATCACCATTGACTTGACCATCAAAGAACAGTCTAGGAGTAACTTACAAATAACAGCTTGCGACAATTATACTACTCCTAGCGGTAAAGT
>WTJX01000051.1:0-4657 GCA_011524675.1 Cytophagales bacterium | reverse complement strand
AACTTACAAATAACAGCTTGCGACAATTATACTACTCCTAGCGGTAAAGTTTGGACATCTTCTAAAATAGAAAATGATACCATCTCTAATGCCATTGGTTGTGATAGTATCATTACCATTGACTTGACCATCAACAATAAATCAAGCAACAGCATACAAATCACTGCCTGCAACAGTTACACTACTCCTAGCGGTAAAGTTTGGACATCTTCTAAAATAGAAAATGATACGATACCCAATGCTGTAGGCTGTGATAGCATTATCACCATTGACTTGACTATCAACAAAAAATCAACACATAATATACAAGTTATTGCTTGTGATCGCTATACTACACCTAGCGGTAAAGTTTGGACTACTTCTAGAACAGAAAATGATACCATCACCAATGCAGTAGGCTGTGATAGTATTATCACCATTGACTTGACCATCAACAATAAATCAAGTAATAGCATACAAATCACTGCCTGCAACAGTTATACTACACCTAGTGGTAAAGTATGGATAACGTCTAAAACCGAAAATGATACGATACCCAATGCCGTTGGTTGTGATAGTATCATCACCATTGACTTGACCATCAACAAAACTAGCTATAGTACTGATGTCATCACTACTTGTGAAAGTTACACATGGATAGATGGTAATACCTATACTGAAAGTAACTTCACTGCAACGCATACATTATCAAATATAAGCGGTTGTGATAGTATTGTTACGTTAAATCTGACCATCAACAAACCAAATACTGGAATTGATGCTATCACAACTTGTGATAGTTATACGTGGATAGACGGTAATACCTATACTGAAAGTAACTTCACCGCGACACATACATTAACAAATATAAGTGGCTGTGATAGTATCATTACGTTAAATTTGACCATCAATAAACCAAGTACTGGAATTGATGCTATCACGACTTGTGATAGTTATACGTGGATAGATGGTAATACCTATAGTGAAAGTAACTTCTCCGCAACGCATACATTAACAAATAAAAATGGCTGTGATAGTATAGTAAGTTTAAATTTAATCATTAATAAAAGCAGTCATCATACCATTGACACTGTAATATGTAAAAGAGAGTACACTTCACCTAGTGGGAACATACTCTCTAATACAGGGAGTTACACAGAGTATTTGACAAATCATCAAGGCTGTGACAGTATAGTATATATCAACTTACTAATAGAAGATATATCAAACTGTGGTGTATATATGGATGAAGTATTTACACCCAATGATGATGGTGAAAATGATGTTTGGATAATTCATAACTATGACCCTATAGATTATCCAAATAGTAGAATACAAATTTTTAATCGTTTAGGAGCGATGGTACTAGACGAGTCTCCATACCAAAATAATTGGAATGGTACTTTTGGTAAATCTGAAAAGAAAGCTGCCATAGGCACTTATTTTTACTTACTTGACTTGGGAGATGGTAGCGAACCCATCAAAGGTTTTATTTACTTGAATCGTTAATTATAAGTAGTCATGTCAAAACGTTTAATGTTAACTGTTGTTTTAGGGTATTGTGCTTTATTTTCTAAGGCACAAACGAATAATACTTTTTTAGCTAATTACTTGTATAACTATCACTATATCAATCCTGCCTATGTAGGTAATAATGAAAAAGCTACCATAGGCATAGCTACACGTCAGCAGTGGGTAGGTTTTGAAGGTTCACCAAAGACATATGCCATCAATGCTTTTACCAATTTAGAAGCTTTGGACAAAAGAGTAGCTGTAGGAGGCATTTTGACACATGACAAAATAGGTCCTGAAAACAATCTATATGCCACGGCAGACCTTGCTTATCATTTATTCTTTGATGAAGCTATTCTTTCTTTTGGCATTAGGGCGGGCATCAGCTCATTTAGTATCAGGCTTTCCTCTTTAGAGGTTAACAATAACGCAGATAACAGTTTGCTGAATAATACAAACAAAACTGTCCCTGTCATAGGGACAGGCTTATACTTTTACACCCATAACTATTTCATTGGATTTTCTACCCCCCAGCTTATCCAGTATCAGTTAAACACTCTTTCATCTTCCTCCTCAGAGGTAAAAAGAGTATATCAATTTGCTGGCGGGCACATTAGCAATATTCACCCAAGTGTAAACCTAAAACTTACAGGTTTTTTAGAGTATAGTGATGAAAGCCCTTTAGAGTTCTCTCTTGTCCCCAGTTTTTTGATACGTGAAAAACTATGGTTAGGAACATTCATACGATCAAGCAAAAACATAGGGGTCATGACTCAATGGCTATACTCCAACATGCTATCCCTAGGTTATATTTTTGAATACCCCTTAGGTGTATCAACTAATTTATCTTTTCAAACACATGAGATCACTTTATCTTTTAGGTTTGGACATGAGGATGACAAACTAATGAATATGAAAATCTATAAGGAAGCTCATAAAAGAAAGTATTGGAAGTCAAGGCACTTTTAACGGAAAACTTTTCAAGAGAATATACTATAAGAAGGCTTTGATTTTCATACACTCTTAGCAATTAGACATAAACATTGACAACATAAAGGACTAGATTTTATTCCACGAAAGTGGCGCAAATTAATTAATAATGAAGAATGTATGATTAAGAATGACAACTGTGGTAGTTGATAGTTTGTGCTTTTATCCTAATAATGAAAAAATTAAAGTAATTAAAAAATGAATAAGGCTATCAGTGATTAGTATTAGATAACCTTTGTACTCACGACTTAGTACTGTAAAATTAAGAGCATAAACCTTAATCTATCTTTTGAGATATACAAACCCTCAAATAGAGGAAGACAAACATTTGATAGGTGTTATTTTAATGGTTCTTCAGTTTGGTGGGAAAAATATAAGGTCAAAAGAATTTGTTTTCTTTTGACCTTATATAGTTAAGTTATCCTTGGTTCTTAATGGCTATCAATAACAAACTCTAACCTTCTGTTTTTATCTCTACCCTCAGCGGTAGCATTATCAGCTATAGGTTTGGTTTCACCAAAACCTATTACCTCAAGAGCACTCTCAGAGATACCATTTTCTACCATATATTTTTTTACAGAGGCACATCTGTTCATAGATAAATTCATATTATATACGTCAGAACCTACACTGTCTGTATGACCTTCTAGTCTAGCTGTTACCGACGGATTTTTCTTCATAAACTTAACGAGCTTATCTATTTCTATAAAAGACTCTGGAGAAACAACAAAAGAATTAGAAGCGAAGTATATATCACTCAAATTTAACTTAGCGTCTTTTTTGATTTTCTGTAATTTGACTACATATTCATGTTCTCCATCTTCGTTTACCACTACTTCTACCTTAGCAGTACTTGGAAGATACCCTTTTCCTTCACCATGTATTTTCAAGGTACTTAAATCAGAAATATCAGTATTTACATTATGTGCACCTTCGCCCTCCTTTTCTGCGGAGCTACCTAATACCTTGTTCCCTTTATCATAAACCGTAACTTCAGACCCCTCAATAATTTCGTTTGTTTCGATATCTCGAATAATAATTTTCACTTTTTTCAATGATTCTTTTTCACCTGTGATCTCTTCTATAATTTTCTTTCTACTCGCCACTTTTTCTTGCTCTTCTATCTCAAGTACTTCTATACTTTCTAGCTTTACTCTATAGATATCTTCTCCTCCATAGCCATAGTCTTTTACAGAATTGAAGTAAGCATGTTCTGCATCTCCCGATACTACATAGAAAATATCATCTCCAGGAGTATTGATAGGAACACCTAAATTTTCTGGTGTCTTCCACTCACCATCTCCCATTTTCCCTTTAATACTTTCAGCTTTGAAGATATCAAAACCTCCCATGCCTTTATGTCCTTTAGAACTAAAATAAAGAGAGTTGTCTATGTCTATAAATGGAGCATCGTCATCAAAGGGAGTGTTGACAGTAGGACCAAGGTTTACAGGTTTCCCCCATATGTCATCTTTGCTATCTCTGACAGACATATATAAGTCTAAGCCTCCATACCCTCCTTTTCTTTCACTACTAAAGATCAAGGTCAACCAGTCGCGAGAGATTGCAGCAGAAGCTTCTTCTGTGCTTTTTTGACTAATATACTTTGGGAAAGCTTGTAATTTTTGCCATTTACCATTTAATGATCTTTCTGAATAATATAAATCTCCTGCTCCACCTTCTCCCCAGGTGATCAACTGATTTCCGTCTGGAGTAATAGAAACAGTAGCATCCATAAACTCAGTATTGATTTCCTTTAAATTCCTAGCTGGTGACCACTCACCATCAATATACTCAGATATGTAAATATCATCTTTATAAAAACCATGAAATGATTTTGTATTTCCTGTTGTTCCTTTTCTTCTAGACGTAAAAATCAACGTTTTTTCATCTACACTTACTACTGGCGAAAAATCGTCATACTCGGAATTAATGTTTCTACCTAAATTTTCAATTTTGATATCCAAAGGATTTTTAGAAAACTCAATAGCATTTTCACACTCTTGCAGTCTTCTTTCGATATATTTTTTTTCAAAGCCCTTAGCATACTTATCTAAGTAGTTTTTAAAATGCTTTACGGCTTCTTCATATTTCCCTGAGTGATGATATGCTTCACCCAACTCTTTTTCTATCGTATTGTCTATTTTAGGATTTATCTCATAAGCCTTTAACACAT
>WTJX01000513.1:4193-9788 GCA_011524675.1 Cytophagales bacterium | reverse complement strand
AGATGTAATAGACGAATTTAAGGCGATAAAAGAAAAGTCTTCAAGCTTAGATGATTTAATTGAAAACAAATATAATGGTTATTGGGAGGATGAAGACTTAGGTAAATGTTTCACTGTTTTGGGTTTTGAAGATATATGTGCTTTTATGAAAGATGGTATTGTGCTTATAGAGAGTGAATATCTATATCCAGAAGTCCCAAGAGTTAAGTTAGATATAACAGAGTTTATCCAAATCCTTGAAAGTTGGAGGGATATTTTGAAATCGCATTTTAAAAATTAAGTCTAAAGTCTAGCTTATTTATATTTCACAAGTCCCTTTATTATTGAATACCACTGTCATGAAATAATATCATAATACCCACAACTTTAAAACCTTTACACCTAGTTTACTGAACAAATAAGCTTTTTCAACTCAAACACTTGAAACTAACAGGTCAAAGGTTAAACGTTAAACGTTGAGTCTAACACACAAGGGAGGGATTAAAAACGCAAAGCCCATAGCTCATTTCGCAAAGCTTTTTCAGCTCGAACACTTGAATACAGAAACACTCGAACACATTTTAAACACATGAACTACTTTCTTATTGTAGGAGAAAAATCGGGAGACTTACATGCGTCTAAACTAATACGAGAGCTAAAAAAAATAGACCATGAAGCAGTATTCACCTACTTTGGAGGAGATACCATGCAAGCGCAAGGCGGTACGCTATTGAGGCATCACCAAGACCTAGCGTTTATGGGCTTTTGGGATGTGATACTACATCTACGAAAAATAGTCTCATACATCAAAGAATGTAAACAAGCGATAGCAGAGTGTAATCCCGACCTTATCATTGGCGTAGATTACTCTAGCTTTAACCTGAAGATAGCCCAATGGGCAGCTAGTCAAAACTTACTTTATTATCATTATATCGCTCCCAAAACATGGGCATGGAAGGAAAGCAGACTACCAAAAATCAAGAAATATTTCAAACGTACCTTTTGTATCTTTCCCTTTGAAAAGGATTATTTTGCCAAATTTGACTACCCTGTGCACTATGTAGGGCATCCTGTGGTAGAGGCAGTAAAGGAGCATCAAGTAAACCCTCACTTTCTCACAGACAATAAACTAAGCAATAAACCCATCATAGCCCTATTACCCGGTAGCAGAAAACAAGAAATAGATCGTATGCTTTCCTTTATGGCAAGTATAGCGGCTTCTTTTTCTTCGTACCAATTTGTGGTAGGAGCAGTAACTAGCTACCCCAAAAGTTATGAGCAAGGCATCAAAGAAAAATACCCAGTCTCTATTGTCTATGACCAAACATACGACCTACTTGCACATGCTACTGCTGCGGTAGCCAAGTCTGGAACCGTAACCCTTGAAGCTGCCTTGTTTCATGTGCCACAAGTAACCATCTATCTAACCAGTAATTTCAATTACTTTTTGCTCAAAGCCATTTTACCCAAACGGTTAACCTACGTAACCCCAGTTAACCTTATTGCCAATAAAGAAGTGGTCAAGGAACTATTGCGCAAAAAAGAGACTACCGCACCAAGGCTCAAGAAAGAGTTGCAAGCAATATTAGGAGATGATAAAGAGAAGATGTTAGAGGGGTATCGAGAGGTAGAAAAATTACTCAGTCCCAAAAGCAAGGTAGCTCATCATCTGGCAAACTTGATTTATCAATCATACAAAGAAGACACAGCTGCAACAGCTAATACCCCAGCTCGCTCTAAGCCATAAAAGTATATTGAGTAGACAAAGAGCCTTGCTTATTTTTCTTTTTGTGAGTATATTTACTTTTATTGATGTCAAGACAACACGTTTAAAATCTTTGTAACAAACCCTATAACCTATGCTGAAAAAACTTCTGTTTCTCCTCTTATTATCTTATTTGTTCATTGGTAAATCTTATGGTCAATTATCTAAACTGCATTATTTGCCACCCATATATACAGAAAGAACCAATGACACCACCACCATAGATTATGTCAATTTATTTTTGTCTACACCTTACGATACCATTTTTTATGTCAAGCTTTATCATGGGGTAAATGATAAGGTAAAGGATAGTATAAAGTTGTCATCAAAACATTTTGTCAATCATTGGTTAGGTAGAAAAAAGAATGCTCTAGGCGTAGTAGAAGGGCTAGACAATCTCAATAAAGCCTTGGATTCAAAAGGAATAAGGCTAGAAGCGGATATGCCTTTTTTTGTAAATATAAGAACCAAATCGCGTAGTCAAGGTAGCTCGCTTACTTCTAAAGGGATAGCGGGTTTAGGAACAGAGTTTAGAACAGGGCATATGTTTAATGCTTACGATCCCAAAGGAGATTTGAATGATGATTGTTCTAATTTTATTTCGGTCATGGCAACGGCTAATAATACCAAAGTAACATTTTCGGGAATTAAACAAGGTGTTTATTTTCATGGTACTGAGGTAGAAGGCGAAAAGCTAAAACAATATACGACCAAACCCCATACGGTTACGTTAAAGAAAGGTCAGTCCTATGTGATAGCAGAGTTGGCAAGAGAGTTTTCTGTGAAAGATGAGAATAAAAGTTTTGGTACGCTCGTTACTTCCTCCAAACCTATTGCCGTATCTGTAGGCTCAGCGATAGGAAGAAACCCTTCAAGAGAGATTGGCTGGGACGTAGGGATAGACCAGATAGTACCTGTGAGTAACCTAAGTAACGAATATGTACTCATAAAAGGTGAAGGGAATCCAGATTTGGAAAGACCAGTAGTAGTAGCTACAGAAGATAAGACTGTTGTGAAATTGAGAAATGAAGTAGTTGCAAAACTTGATGCAGGGGAATATTACGCCCTTAGTGGAGAAGCTTTTTCTAAAGGGACTAAAAATATGTATATCTCTTCTAATCATCCTATCTATGTATATCAAACCTTGGCAGGCTCTGACTTTGCCTTGACATGTGGGCTAAATTTGATTCCTCCTTTGAACGAATGCCGTAGTGGAAATACCATTATAATACCTCATGTGAAGTTTGTAGATCCTAAGAGTAATACAAATCTCAACATCATAGCCAAACCCTTATCTGATGTAAAGATTTTTGCCTTACCACAAAGAAAGTTCCTTGCTAGAACTGGTATTGATAGAAAGGCAAATGTAGCAGCTGGCGTAAGGTTGAACTGGTACTCATGGAAGTATCATGTCCCTAATGGTGTAAATCACCTTCTCGTAGAGTCTGATGAAGCAGTAAACATATCTATGAGCATACAGTCAGGAGCAGTAGGTGCGGCAGCTTATTTTAGTGGGTTTACTCCTTCTCCTACCATATACCCTATAGGAGGTATCGCTTCTTTTTATCATAATGGTCGTGTAGATTTTACAGTGAAAGAAAGACATTCTTTTAGTGAATTTCATTGGTACAAAGACGATGTTCTTATTGCAAAAACAAAAACGCTGGTATTAGAAAGTGTTACCGAATATGGTGATTATTATGTAATGGGGATTGATAGAGGGTGTAGAAATAAAAAATTCAAATCTAACATTATCAGAATCCAAGACATAAAAGAAGTAGTAGAAGAGGATGTACAAGATTTGTTTACCGATGAGGTTACTTCAGACTTAGAGAAAGTAATCATTGAGGACAGTCTTCCTGCTAGTGTCTTGCTAAACTTAAACTATATATATGACAAAGCCGAACTTGTAGAAGAGTCCTACCTTATACTAGAAGAGGCTATAAAGACACTAAAAAAACATCCAGTAAAACTAAAAATAGTAGCTCATACAGACTGTAAAGGAAGTGATAGCTATAACCTTTCACTTTCAAAACGCAGAGCCGAATTTGTAATGAACTATATGATATCCAAAGGCATACCCGCAGAAAGCCTATCAGCAGAAGGAAAAGGAGAAAGCGCACCCTTGCCTATTGCAAAATGTGATTGCGAAAAAAATGAATGCTCCGAAGCTCAACTTGCTTTGAACAGGCGTTCAGAATTTATCATTGAACGCTAGAAATGGAAATAGTATATATCATATTTGGAGGGCTATTAGGTGGCTTGCTTATCTTCTTTTGGCTAAAAAATCGTGTGCAATACCCAAATGATTACCACAAGCTAAAAGAAGAACATCATACATTAGAGTTTCAGTTGCTCTCAGAAAGAGAGAAATATGAAAACGCTATAGAAGAACTCTCTACGAATAAGGCATTGGTACTTGACCAACAAAACGAGCTACGTAAACTAGAGGCAAGCACGGCGATCATCAAAACAAAGCTAGAGGCGACAGAAAACAAACATGCCGACACGCTAGACCTATTAGAGAAAGAAAAAGATAATAGCACGTTTTTAGAACGAAATAATCAAGCAATAAGCCTTGAAAAGGCTGAATTTAAAATTCAAAAAGAAAATATAGCCAAAGAAAACCTAAAGCTTCATGGTACACTAGAAAAAACAGCATTGGCATTGGAAGACAAAAGCGCTCAATATAACGAGCTACACAGCTTATATTCCAAAGAGCAGGCAAATCATCTTGCCGTTAAAGAAAAGCTTGCCACTCAAAAAACAGAAATGGAAACGCTCACCAAAAAGTTTAACCTAGAGTTTCAAAACATTGCCAACAAAATCTTAGAAGAGAAAACAGAAAAATTCACCGATGTTAACAAAAAGAACTTAGAGTCTATCTTAAATCCACTAGGCGAAAATATCAGTGCTTTCAAAAAGCAAGTAGCGGATGCTTACAGTACGGAAGCCAAAGAACGTTTTTCGCTAGAGCAGCAGGTAAAAGAAATGGCAAAACTCAATAAGATCATTAGTGATGAAGCAAGAAACCTTACCAATGCGCTCAAAGGAGAAGCAAAAACACAAGGAAGATGGGGCGAAATGATCTTAGAGAGCATTTTAGAAAAATCAGGTTTAAGAAAAGGAGAAGAATATTTCCTAGAGCATCAACTGTCCGATGACGATGGCAAGCCTTTGCGCTCAGAGACGGAAAACAAAAAAATGAGACCCGACGCCTTGATAAAATATCCAGACAATAGAAGTGTCATTATAGATTCTAAAGTTTCGCTCAATGCCTTTTCGCGTTATCTGGATGCAGAAGACAAAATAGCACAAGACACAGCACTCAAAGCACATGTTACGGCACTCAAAACACATATCAACACGCTCAGCTCCAAGGGCTATGATGACTATAACAAGGCACTAGACTTTGTACTTATGTTTGTGCCTAGTGAGCCTGCCTATATTGCTGCCTTACAGGGAGATCCAGAGCTATGGAACTATGCCTATGCCAAACGAATATTACTCATCAACCCTACTAACCTGATCACTGCCCTTAAGCTTATTGTGGACTTATGGAAGCGTGAATACCAAAACGAAAACGCACTAAAAATAGCAGAGAGAGGTGCTAAACTATATGATAAATTTGCGGGCTTCATCAAAAACTTAGACGACGTTGGTACTAACCTAGAGAAAGCAACAAGTAAGTATCATGAGGCATACAAACAATTAAGTACGGGGAATGATAACCTTGTATTGCAAGCAAACAAACTGAAAAAACTTGGTATAAAAAACAAAAAGGAACTGCACGAAGGATTGGTCAACCAAGCCATGCAAGAAGAGGCATCTTGAAGTACAGAGTATAGAGT
>WTJX01000513.1:0-4093 GCA_011524675.1 Cytophagales bacterium | reverse complement strand
TAGAGTACAAAGTACGAAGTAGTAAGTACAAAGAGAGTAAAAGTAAACATTCAGTTAACCGCGTATTGCTTTTTAGTTGTTAAAACTTTTAATTCACCTTATAAAGTACCTTTATAATGAGTTATTCAATATGTTTTACCGTTAGTATTGAGCGCTTCCGCCCTTAGAGATTCCCCAGTAAAAGAACTAAACTTACCTAACCTAATCTTACAAAAGAAAGTATTACTCTTTGTACTTCGTACTTTGTACCTTGTACCTTGTACTTAATGCAACCTTACTGATTTGCTTTGGTATGCTTACGGATAAACTCCAAAACTGGTGTAGGATCATTCATGCCGTGCGAATGCCCTTTATCTTCTATGATTACCGTAATATCCCCTCCCAATTTCTTATACCTTTCTTCTAATATTTTGTCATTTTCTTCATAGGGTACAGCCATATCTTTACTACCACATACCGTAAGTATTGGTACTTTAGCTTTTGCTATAGGCTCCAATAAGTCTATTGGACTTTGCTTACTATTGAGCGCTTCTTCATCCGTTTGATAGTTAATTTTTTTCTTGAATTGCTCCCACGAACCTTTAGAGCCATCACCTATCATATGGCTATTTCCAGGAACCTTATTCCCTGCTGGCCAACTTCTGATATTGCACACACCATTATCTACGTAGATGCTTTCTACTTTTTCGGGATTGGCATTTGCCCAACGGAAAAGCGATAAATCCCCTCTGCTCATGGCTACTGCCATAGAGCATTTTTTTGAGAAGCCATAGTTTGACGTTAAAAATTTGTAGGCTGCATCAATATTTTTGTTTCCTTTAGGGTGTCCGCTCACATCACCATAAACAATCACTACATGATACCCTTCTTCTACAAGCTGTAGATATGCTTGCCAAATTTTACTAAGTGCTTGCCAAAAAAGGCTTCTCCATAACCAAGGTTTGCCAGGAGCTGGCTTTTTAGGAGCTACAATCTTCACGGGGATACTACCTTCTAGTTTAAAATCATAGGTATCGTAACCATGAAACTCACCCTTTTCACCAGGGTAAGCATTAGGAATAGTACTACTTAGTTCTTCTACTTTGGTTGATATATCTATAGAAGACTTAGCCTTTTCTATCCCTTCTAACCATTGGTTTGCTATGATTTCATCTCCTTTTTTAGAAGGGTGGACTTTATCTTTACCCATGGCATTCTTGAAATCATCTTCCAAGGCTTTATATTGATCTACAAGGAAAACATTTCTTCCTTCGGTCTTATAGTCTTTAACGATAGACAATAGCATCTCATTGAAGATAATGACATTTGTTCTATGCTCTTCTTTACTTTTGTTAGGAGGAATAGTCGCTACACACACATTAGGATTTCCTATGTTAGGCAAGGCATAGAGTTGGTCTATTACTTTTCTTAATTTTTTGGGTGCATTGTCTAGCTCATAACCATTCATGATGTCATTGCTACCAAGCATCAAGAAAATATTTCTTGGCTTTTGAGCAAGTAACGTTCCTTTGTTCCACTGCTCGGCAAGCAGTTGTAGCATTCCTGCCTTATTTTCATCTCCTAGATAAATATCCGATACGCATGAATGATGAGCATGTGTATCACTCAAGCCTTTTGCATAGCTATTGTCATGTCCCATCACTTGATAACTATACCCTTTTTGAGTTAATAGTTCAAATAATGCTTTGCGAGGGGAAGATTTTTTGTTTCCCAACATCATTTGATCTCTTATGCACGATATTGCACCTACTTAATGTTAAAAAACTTTTCTATCATTTGGACAGCTTTCTCAACATAACGCTTGCCTAATGTTTCATATCCTTCTTGAGTATAATGTACCCCATTAAATGGGATACCCGTAGCTTTATCAGTGATATTATTCAAGTCATCACAATTAACCCATGTAGCACGAGGATGTTCTTTGGCAAAATTGACTTGAATGTCTCGTAATGCTTGCCATTGAGGGTGCTTTTGATAGTTTTTACCTGGCTCTAAAGTATAGTCACTTACCCTACCAATTATATAATTAATGTCTGTACGCCCAAGGTCAGTTTCTAACTGTTTGAACAGCCCTTTTAAACTTTCTTTATAAACTCCTACTACTTGATTGTGGGCAGCATCAGACTCTCCTTGCATCCAAATAAAGGTTATCGTTTTTATTTCTCTTCCTTCAATGGCAGGTTTTACATTACTCATGAGACGGTCATATAAATCACCTTTGTATTTACTTTCGTTTCCTTGTGCAGATTTCCAATCTTTGTACCAACGCTGTATAGACTGACCTCCTTTAGCATCTTTTACAATAATGACTGACTCTTCTCCATAGATTTCCTTGATACTTGGAGCAAAATAATCTTTGGCGTTAAAAAAGCTCATGTTTGACTGTCCAGACAAAATAAAGAGGTGCGCTGCCTTAGTACTTTTTTTGCCTGATGGAGAGGGATAAACATAAATCTCTGATGCAAAAACACTAAGCGTAGCACACAAAAGAAACAATGAAATAAATGGTCTTATATATAAATTAGTTGACATATTTAAAAGGTTTGATTGTTAAAAAAAGTAATTGTACTTCCTAGTCTAGTTTAAATTTGAAAAAGAAGTTTTGACGTACAGTAAATGCCTACTGTTTTAGTTATAAAATCAATGAGACTGCATACTTTTATGAACGGCTACTCCTACTTTTGGTACATTTAGTTTTGCTTTCTTTTGAAGTATCGCCTTATTTAGATTGGTTTTCATTACACTCATCGTTACGGTAGGTAGGGGGGCTTCACCTTTGGGTAAGATGCCTATCTTTTGTAAAAAAGCAGCTGCATCTAAGGTAGAACTACCCAAATAAGTAGGCGAAGAACAGAAGCCATGTGTTGCACCTTCTTTTAAGAACACTTTGTGAGGGGCGACTAATCTTTTGATAAATGATTCTCCGTTGAGTTTTGTTCTTTCTTGTGCTGGATTATCGGTATAGGCTTGATGATCTTTCATGCCATATGCAACCCA
Organism: Cytophagales bacterium; assembly: GCA_011524675.1. Classification (GTDB taxonomy): domain Bacteria; phylum Bacteroidota; class Bacteroidia; order Cytophagales; family JAAEPT01; genus WTJX01. The sequence continues at coordinate 1,096 of WTJX01000513.1, read as the reverse complement.
CATAGGCGGTAGGGAATGAAAGTCTAATTGAAAGACCCAACTTTTGGGGTTGGCTTTTACAACATACGGATTTTGTAAAAGCATAGCACATGCTTTTGTAGAAATGGAGAGGTCGTCTTGGGGATCGTTGATGTTGGGAAGTTGTGACGCTATCGCCAAATGCCCTCCAGCAGAAGCCCCTGCAGTAATGAGTTTGCTAGGGTCTATTCCTAGAAGGGGTGCATTTTTTTTGATCCAACGAATGGCTGTCTTTGCATCCAAGGTGGAGGTATAGCCACCATCTGACACGCCATCTCTTATATTTACCCTATAGTCTACCCTTATGCCTACAACTCCTCTTTTAGCAAAATACTCTGATTGTGGTTTTAGGTGCAATACATTACCAACATTCCAACCACCACCAAAAAACCATACGATTACTGGACGACGATCTTCGGGCTTCCAGTCCTCAGGGTAGTCAACATACAGTTTGAGTGTTCTTGTTTTTGTCTTTTTATAAATATAACTATCGCTTTCAAAAAAACGCTCTTGCCTTCTATACACAATGGTTTCTACAAATTTTTTCTGACTATTATTTTTTGAATTGTTAAACATGATCCATTCTCCTTCCTCTTTTATCATAAGTTCTTTTGGCTCAATAAGGCTATTGTGGTTATCATCTTTCAACCACTTAAAGTGATGTATACCATAGCGGAACTCGTCCATAGGTGATACTCCTTCGAGCAAAGATTGACTACGCAAGGGTGATGGCTTTGAGATAAATAAAATTGATAATAAAAGGAGGTATATAAAGTTGTATTTCATTCTTAAAATGTGTTTGAGTGTTCGTGTTTTCAAGTGTTCAAGTCAATTACCACCTAGTGTTCAGTTAGTTGTATCATGTGTTTTTAAATCATTCGCTTGTGAGTTAAACAACGTTAAACCTTTCACCTTTTACATGCTGGATTGAAGTGTTTATATACATTTTTATAACAGTGACAATATCCTAAAATAGCATCTAAGAATAAAGATTTATGCAGTACATACGCGTAATATACAAACGTTAAAGGCGTTAACGGCAGGATTTTATTCCACGAAAGTGGCATCTTCTAATGAA
>WTJX01000300.1 GCA_011524675.1 Cytophagales bacterium | reverse complement strand
GCCATAAGAAAAACCATAGGTATTCGCTCTGAGTATTCTTCTATATTTTGAACCTACATGTATTGCCAATTCATTTTCCTTTAAGCCTGATGTCCAAGCAGATAATACTGTATAGAAATCTTTTGCTTCCCATTTGCTATAATGTTGTAGCCCAAAAATAACAGGAGGCGTTCCTTCATAGTTTTTTTGAAAACCTATCTGAACACCCCAAAATGAGACTTTATTTTTGTGAAAGTTTTTAAGTACAGAGACTTGAAATGTAGGAGATAATGTATTGAAGCCTGCCGCCAATGATATAATGGTTCGCCTTTGTAAGGCTCTAAGTTCTGGCGGTAGGCTGTATATGTTTTTTACGATCTTTACAGAGTCTTTGTATGTTTCTAATCGTTTGTTGATGGTAGAGTTATGAAGTTCTAAGACGTTATTTTTTTGTTTGATATGCTTTATTTCTTTTTCGATATGTTTTATTTCTTTTTGTGTTAAGTGTTCTTTTTCTAGTCTTTTTTCAAGGTATTCTTCTGAATTGAAATAAACATTGAGGATAATATCTTTGATATGTGCTTCTTTTTCATTCTCTAGCATATCTAAAAAGTCTGCCAAAGACATTTTTTTGATTTTTTCGTAATCAGTCTTTTCTTGTGAAAAGCTGTTGGTACACAAGACTACTAATAAAAACGCTATAGTAATTACTTTTGTCATAGATTTAGACAAGGTCTAGCTCAAGAAATACGGCTGTTTCGTCATCCATTTTTTCTACACAGTCATACATATCCAATGATTCGTTAAATGCTGAACCTATGTCAACGACTTTATTCAAAAGTCTTTTTTCGTTAGTAAGATCTAGTATTTCTTTTAGTCTTTTTGTTCCTAATTTTTTCTCAATCATGACACCTTTTTTGCGGTCTTGTATATTGACAAAACGGTCTTTCACTCCATCACTATGCACAAAGAGGACATCATCTTTTACAAGTGTTATGGTTTCCATTTTTATAGCTTCTGTGGCTGGGTTCATTGTGCGTGGGAGTTGAATAAGTTCTCCTGTTGCTCTCAGTATGTACATGCCAGTATGGTCGCTGATGTAGTTTAGCTCTCTTCTTCGGCTATCTACCCAAAGTAAACAACATTGTGCCAAACGCATAGATATCCCTTTATGGCTTATTGTTCCCATTTGGTTAATATTTGGCAGTTGCTTCATACTTTTCATGAATTTTTCTGCAAAGTACTTAGGGACATTTAAGATGTCTTTGTCCAAAGCCGTTTTATCCAAGAGTTGCTTTACGGCTACTGTACATAAGGCCGCTGGCGAACCATGAGATTCACAATCTATAAGGCAAAACACTTTTCTGACATCGCTTATACTTCTTGCCCAATAAAAGTCTCCTGTTACTGATTGGAAAGGGGCTGATAAGGCTATATTGATCTTTGGAAATACTTTTTTTAGTTCTGCTTTGCTAGGGAAAACTAAGGATTCTTGTACTTTTTGGGCGACATCTAGCGTTTCTAAGATACGGTTGGTGATGACTTCATTTTTTTGATTACTTATTTCTAGCGCTGTCTTTGTATTGAGTATTGCTTTATTTTTTTTGAAAAGGATATAAATAATTAAAGCGGAAACTAATACAACAAAGATTGCACCTATGATGGCTAGATATTTGGTTTTTTGTCTTTGCTCAGAAAGCTCTTTGTACTGCTCTGTATCTACAGCACTTTTAGTTAAGTGGTCTAACCATTCTTTTGTTTTTTCTTTATTGAAGTAGGCTATTTTGTTTTTCCAATAGTCTTTACGTAATGTTTCTAAATAATTGATGTTTTTTTGAATTTGAAGCCCCTCTAAACTCAAGTCCCAAAAGTCCTCAGAATTGGTAGATAGCTCTGAGGCTGTTTTTCTCAATAGCACTATCCAGTTTGAAAATTCATGATTTAGGTTTTGTACTTTTTGGCTCATGATGGCAAACTGCTTTAAGTCTTCTGCTCCTTTTTTCCATGCTGGTATAGATTCATCGTGCTTTTGATGACTCTTTTGTTTACTTATTTGATTGAACTTTTCTTCAAATTGTGACGACTCTTCTTGGATCTTGCTTGTTTGATTCATACTTGTGTTCAGCGACTTTAGTTTGATCTCTGCATTAATTTGCCATATGCTATAGTTAAATAGTTCTATCTCTTGCAGATGATTAAAGTATGTCTCTCTTAGATAAGAAAATTTTGCCTCAGAGTAGTTTGTTAACAGATAGTTTGACCATTCTTTGTTTATACTGGTGGCAGAACTTAGGTTTTTACTTTTTACTGCTGTTAACAGACGGGAGGCATAGTATTTACCTTTACCTTGTGCAATGTTGTCTAGCTTTGCTAAAATAAACTTCCACGATTTCATTTCTGAATCTGAGAAAACCTTACTATTTTCTAGTGTTTTGTTATTGAAGTCAAGCTTTTGGTTATTATTGGTTTTCCTTTCATAAATCTTATCAAACCAAATTTGGCTTACTTGATTGTATGTGATGTAGAAGTTCAATAAAAAGGATATGCGTCTGCTTATTTGTTCTCTGGTTACACTACCATCGGTTACAGACAATTGAGTAAGGATTTTTGTAAATTGCTGATGTAAGAATAGTTCTTCTTTGGCAGTGAAAAGCAGTATATTTCTTTTACCTTTTTCTGATAATAAAGGTAAGACTTCTGCAATGCTTGGTGGGATGTAGCCTCCTTCCTTGAGTACTTTTTGCTCGGATTTGAGTATTTCTTCATCCACATAGACAAACTTTTGTATGTCTTTCAGTAATGTAGGAATTACCGAATCTTCTTTGATCTCACCAAAAGCAATGT
>WTJX01000124.1 GCA_011524675.1 Cytophagales bacterium | reverse complement strand
CTTTACTTCTCAAAAAGGAGTGTTGACCAATGACTTTTTTGTCAATTTGCTAGATATGAAGTATTTGTGGAAAGCTAGCTCAGATAAAAAAGATGTATTTGAGATCATTGACAGAAGTACAAAGGAAGTGAAATGGACGGCTACCAGAGCAGACTTAATCTTTGGTTCAAACTCAGAGCTTAGAGCATTGGCAGAGGTATATGCTAGTGCAGATGCTAAGGAAAAGTTTGTCAAAGATTTTGTTGCAGCTTGGACTAAAGTGATGAACTTAGACCGTTTTGATATATAGTTTTTTCATCCAAAATTAGATATAAGGTTTGTGATTGTTTACTAGATGGTTTTGCAAAGCCTTCTACTATCGTACTCCTTATATTTAGTTTAGAGTTTTTTATTTTAAGCCTCTTTTTTTTGAATATGTAATGTATTTGAATCAAAGAGGTTTTTTTATCACGTCTTTATGTCGGTAAGTCAATAAGTCTTTACGTCTGTAAGTCAATACGTCTGTAAGTCCTTACGTCTCTAAGTCAATACGACTTTATGTCTATTGTAAATAGCCAATTCTACTCACCCAATTAAACACTAATCACTAAACACTGCTTTGAACCTCTTCATTTTTTAATTCTGTAAAGCTCTATCCTTTCAATCCCTACAAGCCCTCATTATTCATTATACATCATTAATTATTCATTAAACTAAAGCTACTTTCGTGGAATAAAATCATGCCTTTCACGTCCTCATGTCTGTACGTTCTTACGTCTCTATGTCTTTTTTCTTTTGTCTTCTGTCTTAAAGTCTCACTGTAAATAGTCAATCGTCCAATCGTAAATCGAAGCCCCTTCATTTTTTAAATTCTCAATTCTATAAAACTTTACTTTTTCAACTCACACCACAACACCCCATTATTCATTTCCACACTAGGCTCTCTCTACACGTATAGCTATGTTCCAATAGTTGCTTTTATACTATATTTAATCAATATTAGACAAAAGTGAACATACCATTATTATGTAACTTGTACATTTGGACAAATCAAAATCTAGTATCATACATATTGAAAGTCATACTTATGAAGCGAATCTATTTTTTAACATATCTGTTTTTAGTAACTCTTTTCGCATACGCAGCCAAGCCCACAAACATATTGTTTATACATATGGAAGATATGGGTTGTCAAATTCCTGCCTATGGTGATATGACCCAAGAAACGCCTCACCTTAGCCAATTAGCAAAAGAAGGACTTACAGTGGAGACTGCGCATGTAACAGCACCTACCTGTGCTTCCTCTCGTGGAAGCTTGTTTACAGGCTTATACCCTCATCAAAACGGAATCATGGGATTCATCAAAATGCATGGCTTTGACTACCATGAAGGTACACCTACCTTTATACAAGCATTGAAGAAAAAAGGCTATGCTACTGCCATATCTTACAAGACAGGAGTAAGCCCAGAAAGCTATGTTCCTTTTGACGAAATTTACAACTACGCTAAAGACCCCTTGGATGGTAATAAAGCAAGTAACCATAAGGTAACAAATTGTATCAATGCCTTTGAACACTTCTTGATGAACAGAGCCAAAGACGATAAACCTTTTTACTTTCAAGCGCAAACAAACGATACGCATACCCCATGGAGACCGCCTTATGAGCCAATCAAGGGAATGGAAACAAGATTTGGATTTCATCCTATCAAAGCAGAACAAATAGACCTTAAAAATTTTCCTCAATTAAATGTTGAGGGTGTAAAAATTAATACCAAAGCAAAAGAGTTTTTGGCACTTTACTATGGAGCAATACAGCGTACAGATTATTATGTAGGGCAGATATTGGGTTTACTGAAAAAATATGGTCATGAAGATAATACCTTAGTTATTTTTACTGCAGACCATGGTCCATCTCATGTTTTTAAAGGGAAAACTACTCCCTATGAGTTTGGGCTTAGAGTACCATTTATAGTCAAATGGCCAGGGAAAGTAAAGCCAAATTCTAAAACTAAGAATATGGTTTCTTTTGTTGATTTGGCACCTACATTTTTGGAAGTAGCAGGAGCAGAAGTACCGAACCACCTACCGGGTAGCTCTTTAGTACCTACATTCACACAAGGACGAAAAGTAAGAGATTACCTCTTTAGTGCTTATGTCTCTCATACTACAGGGAAATATGAATATTGGCCAGCTCGTACTATCCGTGGGGAGCGTTATAAACTGATACATCATCTCATAGCACACAAAGGGGGCAGAGAAAAGAAAGAGCATGGTATAGTAGAAGAGGCACTCAATGAGACAGAAGCAGGTAGGGCCATAGTACACAATTTTTACCATCCTCAACAGTATGAGCTTTTTGATTTACAAAATGACCCCGGTGAGTCAGTCAATTTGTATGACAATCCCCAATACAAAAAAATTAGAGATGATTTGAAGGCTAAGTTAGAAAATTGGGGACAAAACGTAGTGAAAGATCCATTTTTGAAAAAAGATTACCTAGACGCTTTTACACTAGATTATTACAAAGGTTGTCAAGAGTTTGATAGTGTAAAGAAAAAATACGGGAAAAGCTTCAAGTCAAGTCCTGACCTAAAAACATGGCGCATAGACAAGCAGCAATGGATACACACCTTTGACCCTTCTATCTATGGGCTTAGTGAAAGTACTTTTTCAGAGTAATTAGCTTTTTTAGTAAAGAGTCAAAACGATAAGTAGGCAGACAAAAATAATTGTGTTTTAAAAAACGAGTGATTTTAGTTCAGGTCAAGGCAGAAAGCAAAGCTTTAGCTTGCTAAAGTACGTATTTCTAACGATGAGATGAATTAAAATAGCCGTTTTTTATCAT
>WTJX01000532.1 GCA_011524675.1 Cytophagales bacterium | reverse complement strand
CTTATACTGATTACTGGTGGTTTAGGTCCTACCAAAGATGATTTGACCAAACACTGCTTAAGCGAGTATTTCCAGATGCCTTTGGAGAGGGATGAGGCTACTTACCAAAAACTAGCGCAGTTTTTTGAAGCAAAGAATATTCCTTTTAATGATTTGAATAAAGGGCAGGCTTTATTGCCTTCGGGCTGTACCATCTTAGAAAATGCATTAGGGACGGCTCAGGGAATGTTGTTTCAAAAAGATGGTAAGCTTATTATCTCTATGCCTGGTGTGCCTTATGAGATGAAGTACCTCATGGAAAATGAGGTATTGCCTAAGCTGACAAATTATTTTGAACTTCCTGCCATCTTTCACAGAACGATACTGACGGTAGGTGTGCCTGAGTCTGAATTGGCAGTGAGAATACAAGCATGGGAAGAGCAGTTGCCAAAGCACATCAAATTAGCCTACCTCCCTTCCTATGGTAGGGTTCGCTTACGTCTTTCTGCCTTTGGTAACAGCATAACACAGATCAAAGAAGAGGTATTGGCGCAAGAACAGAAGTTACTTGGCTATATAGAAAAGGAGGTTTTTGGGTATGGAAATATCAGTTTAGAGGAGGCTTTGGGTGATATGCTAACCCAACATAATAAAACCATTGCTACAGCAGAGAGTTGTACTGGGGGAAATATTGCGAGTACCTTAGTTTCTGTGTCTGGTAGTTCAAACTACTTCAAAGGTAGTATAGTCGCTTATCACAATTCTGCTAAAGAGAGACTATTGGGTGTAAAAAAAGATACGCTTCATTCTTATGGTGCGGTGAGTGAAGAAACGGTAAAACAGATGGCGGAAAATGTACGTGAAAAATTAGGGGCAGACATTGGCGTTGCTAGCAGTGGTATTGCTGGACCTAATGGTGGCACAAAAGAAAAACCTGTAGGTACGGTTTGGCTCGCGGTGAGTGATGGTAATACTACCGTCACAAAATGTTTAAACTTATCATCAAATAGGGATGTAAATATTAAACGAACTACTATTCATGCTATGAATATGGTGAGGAAACATCTTAAAGATTAGTGATTAGCGTTGAGTTATGGATTATGAGTTATAAGTAAGATTGACTATTTGCGATAAGATGATAAGACTTTAAGATATAAGACATAGAGAGGTGAAAGGCATGATTTTATTCCACGAAAGTGGCATAAATTAATTAAGAATAGAGTGTTATGTAAATTGAGAGAGTAGAGCTTTATTCGAGAGAAATGAAGAAATTAAAAAATTAAGGAAATTAATGCTTAATAATGGTGAACGATTAGTGTTAGATAAACTTTGTACTTTATACTAAAGACTTAGTACTTAAAATGAAGTAATAAAAAAAATTAAAGATGCTCTATGCTGAAAAATAGGGATCAATCCAGAAAAAAAATTAATTTTGTGTTTGAGTTAACAAAAAAATTATGGCAAGGAAAGAAGTGTTAATGCCTAGAATGGGTGAGAGTGTGATGGAAGGGACTATCTTGCAATGGCTCAAAAAGCCTGGGGATAAGCTAGAAGAAGAGGAAGCACTGATAGAAATTGCGACTGACAAAGTAGATACTGAGATACCTGCTCCTTTTGGGGGTACGCTAGCAGAACTATTGGTCAAAGAAGGTGATATCGTCCCTATAGATACCCCTATTGCTATAGTGATAACGGAGGGTGAGGCTGAAGTAAAAGAAGAGAAAACCGTAGTTGAAACGACTGCCCCTACTCCTACTACAGAGATTGCTGAGGATGTTGCCCCTCTACAAGCATTAAAGAAAGATGCTCCTGCCAACAGATTTTATTCTCCATTGGTTTTGAATATCGCCAGAAAGGAAAATATTTCAATGGACGAATTGGAACAAGTACAAGGCACTGGCAAAGACCAAAGAGTAACCAAAAAAGATATTTTACGCTATGTAGAGAAAAAGTCTTCTGACTTTGACACCCCACCTACAGCACTTGCCACAACAGAAGCTTCTGTACAAACTCCTACCTATTTCCCTCCTATCCCTACTGAGCCAGTAGCACAAGCAGCAACAACGCTAGGGGGGGACAGCGAAATCATAGCGATGTCTCGTATGCGTAAAATCATTTCTGAACGCATGCTTAGTTCTAAAGCAATATCGGCACATGTAACCTCATTTGTAGAAGCCGATGTAACCAATGTCGTGTTTTGGAGAAACAGAAATAAACAAAACTTCAAAGACAAAGCAAATACTATTCTTACCTATACGCCTATCATGGTAGAGGCGGTTGCAAAAGCAATCAAAGACTACCCTATGATGAATGTGTCTGTACAAGGAGATAACATCATCAAGCACAACTTTATCAATATAGGTATAGCAGTGGCGCTACCAGACGGTAACTTGGTAGTACCTGTGATCAAAAATGTGGATCAGCTAAACTTGATAGGTATCACAAAGCAAGTAAATGATTTGGCAAAACGTGCTAGGGCTGGCAAGCTAAGACCAGACGAACTAGAGGGCGGAACATTTACCATATCTAACGTGGGTTCTTTTGGCAATCTCATGGGTACACCTATCATAGTGCAACCACAAGTAGGTATATTGGCTTTTGGTGCGATCATCAAAAAGCCTGCGGTAGTGGAGACTCCATTAGGAGACACTATAGGCATTCGACATAGAATGCACTTATCTCACTCTTATGATCACAGGGTAGTAGATGGTTCGTTGGGAGGAATGTTTGTTCGTAGAGTGGCGGACTTCCTGGAGAGGTATAATGTCAACAGAGAAGTATTCTAGCGTCCTCTCAGGGATTCCGGGTTTAAAAATAAAAAGTCAAAAAACAATAAGTTTTGAGGGAA
>WTJX01000194.1 GCA_011524675.1 Cytophagales bacterium | reverse complement strand
GCATACGGTAAAACCCGTTTAGCTCTTTTAAAGGCAAAAAAGTAATACACGTAGTTCACTGAATACTTACATAAAAAATGGGTTTAACCTACTTGGCTAAACCCATTCATGTTTTTGGCAACAAACTATTTTATAATACTGAGGTAATGGATAATACAAATTCTACCCTTCTATTGCTTTTGTGCGTACTCTCAGAACAGTGTTTACCTACCTCTTTATCACATGCACACTCATACATAGGAGAAGACTCACCTAGGGCTTTTCCTTTGATTCTCTTTTTATCTATACCTTTAGATACAAGGTAATTCACAGTGCTAGAAAGGCGTTTTGCAGACAGGTACTTATTATAGTTGTCAGAACCTCTACAGTCTGTATGTGCAAAACTGATGATTTTTATATTTTTATTACTCTTAAGTACTGTTACTAATTTATCTATTTTTTCTCTAGCTACGCTATTGATGTTCCATTTGTCAAAATCAAATAAGATAGAGTAGCTTCCAGAGGCGTCTAGCTCCAACCCTTTCACATCTTTCATGATGATCTCGTTCTCTGAAAGTTGTTTTTTGATAGCTTCATAAGGATCTGTAGTGTCAATAGGGTCTGTATCATCGACAACTGTTCCATCTACTATCCTATTGCTTACGTCCTCACTTGATGTATTTTTTTTCTTACCACCAGTTTCTTCAGTGCCTTTTGTAACGCTATCCGATGGATCGGAACCTGTTCTATCCACTCTATTCTGTGGATATTTTGGATTAGTAGTATTCGTTGGGTCTGTTGGGTTAGTAGGATCTGTAAATTTCCTTGGTACTTTTGGATTGTCATTAAAAACTACATCTTTATTATGCACATCGTTTGGATCGGTACCTTCTGTAGGGTCAACATTTTTTTTCTTAGGATCATTTACTGCAATCACATCATCTAAAATTGGATCTAGTGGAATATCTTTTTCGATGACTATTTCTTCTTCTGGTAAATGTACGGTAGTAAACTCATCGCTAAAATCTTTATATCCTTCATTATTTGCCGCGATTGTATATGCTATTCGTGGTTGTATGTCTTGCTCATACCTTCCTTCTTCGTCAGATGTTACTGTGTAGGAATAATCACCACCTTGTATTTTCACCGTTACATTTGGCAATATCTCAGAAGTTTTGGCATCAATTACTTTTCCTTGAATTTTAGCTATCTGATATACAGGCGTTTTAGCTGTGTAGGCATATATATCATCACCTCCCATACCTCCTGCTCTGTTAGATGCCAAATATCCATAGCCATCTTTACCTCTCATGAAAGAGAAATCATCTTTGGAGGTATTGAAAGGAATACCAAGGTTTACTACGTGATCTACTTTTAGGTCATCTGATACTTTAGCAGCGAAAATATCCAAACCGCCAAGTCCAGGCAGACCGTTTGAGGCAAAGAAAAGTGTTCCATGATCATAGAATGGAAATAGTTCATTCCCTTCTGTATTTATTTTTTTACTTAACGCAATAGGCTTTTGCCATTTGTCATCTGCTCCTTTTCTACAGACAAAGATATCTGTACCACCGCTAGAACCTTTTCTGTCAGAGGTAAAAAACAATAGCTTTCCGTCCTCAGATATGGAAGGTTGTCCTGTAGTGTATAGGAATTCATTATATGGAAATGTTTGTACTTGTGTTACTTCATTATTTTCATTGAGCGTGGCATAGTACAACTGTGGTCTGCTATAATTATCTGTCTCTTCGTCTATCAAGCCATTATCTGACTTAGTGTAATAATTCCTGGTAAAGTATAAGGTTCTAGTAGGTTCATGCCATGAAGTAGAGCCATCAGAATATTTAGAATTGAGTAAATTTTGTATATTCTCTCTGCTCATCTGCCCTAAACTATCTTTTTTGACCCAATAAATATCGGTAGCTACTTCTTGGTTCCAGTTGAGCTTTTCATTGGTAGAGGTCATTTTTGAACCTGTAGAAGTTATTAATAAAGTAGAATCTTTAAACCATGAAGGAGAAAAATCAAGTTTTTTGGTATTCACATTTTCAAGTTTTTTTATTTCAAACTCTTCATAATCTACCAACAACTTTTCATAGTATTTTTCATCTTCTAGGTATCGCATCGCCCTAGAGTCTGCCCCTTTAGACTTTCTTTTGTACAACTTCATTTGCTCTACACCTTGAGCATACTTTTCATTGGCAATTAACATCTGGGCATAGTAAAAATAATCCATTTTGTCAGGTCTTGGTTCATCAAGTGTTTTTTTGTACCAATACTCAGCATTTTTAGTATCTCCGCTCATTCTGTATGCTTTAGCCAAGTTTGCAAATACAGTACTATCCTCATCTATCATAGCGTTTTTATACGCTGTAATGGCTTTGTCAAAAAGAAAATTGGATAAGTATTTATCTCCCTTTTTTTTCTGACCAAAAGTAGTAAAAACAACAAATGATAGAATAATGTTAATAATAAGCCTGTTGCGCATAGTAGTGATTACTTAAATTTATGTATCTATTTTTTTATGAAAGGTAAAGTCTAAAAATATCTAATTGATCTAAAGCGAGTACGTGAACCTACAGGTAGATCAAAGCCTAGCATCAATTCATGTGTGGCAGCAATAGGACTATCGATAGCTTGATTGATTGAAGTCAAAGGATACTCATAGGCATAACCAAACCTCAACTTAGAAGTAAGCTGAAACTGTACTATCATACCCAAGGCGTCTCGTGTTCTGTAGTTGGCTCCAAGCCATAGTTTATCCCAAAACAAAAAGTTTGCACTTGCATCTGCTGTCAAAGGGGCAGATTGCACATAACGTAGTAATACCGAAGGTTTGAATTTCACATA
>WTJX01000480.1 GCA_011524675.1 Cytophagales bacterium | reverse complement strand
ACGCGCTCACATATCCTGAAAAGAGCGCTTATCCCTAGCCGAAGGAATGGCTGGAAATAGTCTAAGCATCTGCGCGTCTGAGCCACATAGCATTTCTTCTACCGTAGCAGAAACACCAACGTTACCATCCATTTGAAATGGTGACGTCTTTCCCCAGAAAAAGTCTAAGGTTGCCCCCATATGCCTCCAATCATTATGATAGGTAAAGAAGTTTTGCCCCAAAGAAGTACGCGTAAGAATATTGATCGGCTCTATAGCCTTGTCTCCATCTCCCAACCTAGCATTGATATTTGCCATATGCGCCAAAGACCAGCCTGTTTGTGATTTCAAGCCTATGGTTACACGCTTTTTGATTGCCACTTTACATGCTTCATAGAAAGCAGGGTTATTTTCTTTGGTGATTTCATGCCCTGGAAACAAAGGGTAAATATGAGACATATGTCTATGCTCATAATTATCTTTAAAATCGGGATGCAACCACTCTTTGAAAGCTCCTTCATCATTGATCTCATATTCAGGCATATCTTTCAATAATTTTTTCCATGTAGCAATCCCTTTCTTTTCAATGCCCATCTCTCCACAAGCTTCTATTAGATTAGAAAACACCTCTTTGGCAATAGCAACGGCAATGGTAGAGTTGATTTGCACCTTCACCTTATTGGTGCGTCCTGTCTTCTCATCTACATATATTTTATCCAACGGCTGATTTTCGGGCGATTGGGCAGGGTACAATATGTTTTTCCCTTTGCTATCTTTGACGATATAATCTTCATAAAACAAGGCTACTTCTTTCATGAATGGTATAGCTCGCTCTTTTAAAAATACTTCATCCCCTGTAAAGAGATAGTAATCATAATAAAAAGAGGCTAACCAACCTGCAGCATCTGTCCAATAGACTACATGCGGTGCTGTATGACGCATCACACCTGACTCTGGAGACATGAAAGGAGGGATATAAATTCCTCTACAACCATAAAGTTGCTTTGCATTATAACGGAACTGGTCTAAGTGAGCATCGAAGTAATCATAAAATGCCAACATTGACTCTTTAAGGTTTCCTGGTAATCCTTGCCAATAAGTCATTTGTAAATTTTCGTTATTACCATAAAGAGAACTCCATGGTGGCATATAGTCTCCATTCCAAATCCCTTGTAAGTTGGCAGGGTAGCCATTAGCTCTACTACTAGATATCAATAAATAACGTCCATACTCAAAGAGTTTTTGTACTAACTCCTTAGAAGCATCATGCTGGTACGCATCTAATAGAAGGTACTCATTAGATGTCTCTCCTTTACTATCGGGATTGATGTTTATACCCATAGCATTAAATCTTTTGCTATGCAATGCCTTATGCTTACCTAATAAGGTTTGATAGCTCTCATTGATGCTCAACAATCGCTTCTTTAATCTTGGTACAGCTTGCGCACTAGCTTCATTGGCAAAAAAGTCAACCAACAAAAGCAGTTCGTTTGCCTTGTCAAAAACAATAGAAGTATTTTCTTTACCGAGGTAGTTAGACGCACTAGTTGTTCCTCCTTTGTTGATGATACGTAGCACACCACCAAACTCTCCACCATCACTACCAGAGGCTGTAAAAACAACAAAGTCCCCTTCTGCTTTGGTAGTATAAACAAAGCCTGGGTCATATAATTTCCCATTTTGCATGATTGCATCCTTGAGGTCATGAATATCCAAGGTAAGCTCTCCTGTAATGGCATTACTTTTATTTGTGGTAATAGACATCACTGAGATATCTTCTGTGATGGAAACAAACAATTTTCTAGAGAAGGCTACATCGCCATCTTTCCAAGACACTTCCGATTCACCGCTTTCAAAGTCAAGCGTTCTTTTATAATCTTGAAAAAGCTCTTTCGTTTCTGTAGTTAAGATCATATCAAAGGCAGGATGATAGCGTGCATTTCTAGCATTGAAACCAGAGGCTCTCATTTTGTTTTTGTAATATTCATTCGCCTCTTGATATTTACCCTCATCCATCAGTTTTCTTACTACGGGCAATTCTTGAGACATATCGGGTAAGTCTGATTTCTTACCTCCATACCACAATTCATTATGATTAAACAATACCCTTTCGGTACTGATATTACCATATACCAACGCGGCTATTTTACCGTTTCCAGAAGGTAATCCCTCTCTCCAGCCTTCGGCTGGTTTCAGCATGGTCATTCCTTTTTTATAAGCAAACGTATCCATGCTTATCACTAGCATTAATAATACTGCTAGTATATGTTGTCTTTGTATTTTCATATTTCTTTGATATATCTATGCCATTGTTCTAAGTAAGCAGACAAAAATAATTATAAATCAAAAAATAAGAGATTTTAGTTCAGATCAAGGTAGAAAACAGAGCTATAGCAAACTCTAGGGAATATTTCTAACCATGAGACAACGTAAAAAAACCGTTTCTTATGATAATCATTTCTGGACTACTACTTATGTTTAGGAAACAGCAAACAATGAAGCGTTTATTATTAAGTAAATCTCACAAATCTAATGCTTAGTTTTTTTAGCTAAAAGAAAGTGAAGGAAAAACACTAAAAAAGAACCCACGAAATAATTATGTTAATACACTAAGTCTAGAATTACAACTATTTACCCATTAAAATTGAGTAAACACAAAATGTTACACGCGTTTGAACACTATTATTAGCGTTAAATCTGCAAAACAATATGAATTTAAGGCTATATTTGAAACTTACGTTTAAAGCACATTAAAGCATTCTTAAAGTGCTTTTTATACACATAAACATAACAACTGACATATAATGAAGCTAATACAATTAAAGACAATACGCTTTGCATTCTTTATTTA
>WTJX01000193.1 GCA_011524675.1 Cytophagales bacterium | reverse complement strand
ATAAACTCTCTTTTATCTTTTCCTCCCAAACATTCAATCAATTGACCATGAGGATGAAATACTTGACCATGTTTTCTAGGTCTAGAAGACTGCAAGTAGAAAAGATAAAACAACTAAAAATTCATCTCGAACGTCAAAAAGCTGCTTTAGAAGATAAAAAGAACAGTAAAGAAGAGCTTCTTTTGAGCATGCAGAGAGAACAAAACAAACTCAACTTAGACAAAAAAGAAGAAGAAGAAACCTTAAAGATAGAGTCCAAACAGGTAGCAAAGCATTTAGAAGATAAAAGAAAGAAAGAAAAGGAATTACAAGCTCTTGATAAACTCATACAAGATTTTATATATGAGAGAAAGAAAAAGAACAGTAAGTCTTCTGCAGCAGAAAAAGAGAAAATTCAAAAATTATCGGATAATTTTGCAGCAAATAAAGGTAGATTGCCGTCCCCTTTCTCCTCTACTAGTTTTATTTCCAAGAAGTTTGGTAAACAACCACATCCTGTAATCAAAGGTGTATATGTCAATAACTTGGGTATAGGTATTCAGACTGAAAAAGGTTCATCTGTCAAGGCTGTCTTTGGAGGGAAGGTGTTTACAGGAAACATACCAGGAATGGGAAAGGTTGTTATGATAGAGCACGGTGGCTACTATACTGTATATGCTAACTTAAGTGATATTATTGTAAAGTCTAATGACGTGGTCAACATTAGAGATAAGATAGGTACGGTATTGACTAGAGACGGAGAAACAGAGCTTGAATTCCAAGTATGGAAAGGAAACGAAAAACAAGACCCTGAAAAGTGGTTAGCTGATTTTTAGGCTTTTACCTAAAAATTTGTGAGAATTTAGGTTTAGTTCGCTGAATGTTTATGTACTTTATCTCTTTCTTTTAGTAGCTTTTGAGCTTAGTAATGTTGATAGGTATCCCCCAAATTTTATGCTGGGTAGGCAAGTTAGCTCCAGTGGCGGTTATAGTCCAGTCTGACCATGTGGCTTCTAAGCCGCCTATAGGTATGATAGATACCCACATTCTAAAGCTTACAGGCTTTGCGTTTTCATCTAAAATCCACAAGTACGAATCTCCGGGAGTAGAGCCTCCACTAGTGTATGTAATCAATAGTGCTTTTTTTCCTTTATAGTTGACAATGCTTCTTTCTGTACCTTCATCAAAGATTTTATAGGGTGCTACCAACCAAAAAGAATCATTATTAAAATAATCAATGGCTTTTTGGATGAGTTTATTTGTATCTCCGTCACCCTCTATAACATAGCTTTCTTCATATTCTTTGAGGTCAAGCTTTACTTTATTATCACTCCAACTTACAGTAACTTCTTTTTTTAATTTATTCCACTGGTAGTGGTGTCCCCCTGGGAATTCCCATTCTATATATGCCGTATTTTCATAGGATTGTAAGTCTAGGCTTTGCAACATTTTTATAGCCAAGTCATTTGCTTTCGCTCCTTTTTCACCTTCTGGAAGAGGTTTGTTTACAATCAAGAAAAAGATAAATAATGCAACGATAGCAAGTAATATAAAACGAGTTTTTTTGATTATTTTTTTCAATGAAAATAATTTTAGTTAGAACAATTAGGTTGTTTTTAATATAAGTTTGACGAAATGTATCAAAACTAGTCGATAATTCAAAGTGATTAACTATTTGTAATTTCTTTAGCTAATTTTTTTACAAACAATGTTTTCATGCCTATTATATTAGGGATTCCGCTTTTAACTAGGGAAGTCTTCCTTTTCTATCACTTAAACTCCTTTCTTTCCTAAAACTTATACTTTTTAGGAAAAATGAAGGAAGACTTCCCTCAAAACTTATTGTTTTTTGACTTTTTATTTTTAAACCCGGAATCCCTGCCCTTCATGATATAGTTTGACAATCTACCTATCTAGATGCAAAAAGCGTTAGCTACTAAAAGTGGTTAGTGAAAAATCAAGAAAAGCTAAGCTATCACATGTACTTTACCGAATGGACGCTAAAGTATTGTTCAACAATAGCACTTTTTCATTTCTCTCGTGGCTAATTATTTGTTGATCTGAAAATAGATTAATAAATTTAACCTTTTTAAAGTCAAAAATATTGTTTTTTGAAAAAGTATTTACACGCCTTTCTTCTACTTTTTATCTCTGTACATTTACAAGCACAAAAAAACTTTGTGATCAAAAACGAACAATGGTTACAATATGTGAATATTGCTCGTTTTTCTAAAAAACTTTCTTTAGACAGTGATTTAGATTATCGTTGGAAAGAAAACCTATCACTAAAGTCTCAATACATTTTACGTTCGGGTCTTGGATATAAGGTACACGACCGATTACAATTGTTAGTAGGCTTTGCCCATTTAGGCTTTTATAGCGATCAAGTAATCAATAGATTGGAGTATAGACCCTATGAGCAGTTTGCTTATAAACATCAACTTAACAAAGTCAAATTTGGTCATAGGCTTAGAATAGAACAACGTTACTTTTATAAAAAAAGTAGTGAAACGACTGCTAAAAGTACGTCGTTCAATCATAGATTTAGGTACAGGTTTGCATTGCGAATGCCACTATTTAAAAGCGAAAAAATATCTTTGGGTATATCTAATGAAATTCACCTCAACGCTGGAAAAGATGGTACTAGCTCTCCTTTTGATCAAAACCGATTAATTATTGGTCCAGCGTATTCTTTTAGTAAAAAATTTGCTGTAAATCTTTATTATCAAAACCTTATCACACCTACCAGTGAGAGAAATTACTATAACCTAAATCACATCATATTTATTTCACTGAAACACACTCTTAACTTATATTGATGTAAGTATTTTTGGACGACTACTTATGTCTTT
>WTJX01000309.1 GCA_011524675.1 Cytophagales bacterium | reverse complement strand
TTTGCTCCCCAGCTATTATCACCTCCTACACCCATCATCTTATGGTCAATATGCAACTCTACAAAGTCTTTTTCTTTTAAGAAATTATACGTTCTTCCTTTCTTCCCTCCTCCTGGGTCTAGATCAGAAGTCGCATAATGCAAGGCGTTAAATTCTAATAACTCCTCAGTAGCCGTAACTTTCACACCCAAGCCCGAATGATTGGTAAGCCTAAGCCATCTAAGCCCCGTTTTATGTCCATTCTCTTGAGGTCTAATGTATGGATAGTACTGTTCTTTCACTTTAGATTGATATAACCCCACAAAAGCACTTGTATTTCTATCACAATAATTTTCCCAAGGCCCTCTACCGTAGTACGCTAAGTTGTCTAATGCCTTTTGCAACTGCACTTTCATGCCTATCCTCGGAATCTCTGACATCTTAGCATTTTTTGGGTCGAGACTATAGTTTACCACTACTTCACCACTAGCATATACTTCATACTCAATAGCTATGCTAGCATTTACACTAGCCATTTGAAAAGAAGTCATGACGGTATAGCTATTATCAGTCTTTTTCTTAACCTCAAAACTCATCAGCTTAGCGCCTTGGAAGGCAGTCTTCCAATTTTTTGCTCTTTGGTGTAGCTTGTGTCCAAAATCATTGTCTGTAGGAGCGCGCCAAAAGCTAGGCTCTAAAGGTTTTTTGATTAGCTCATAGCCATTGATGATATAAGAAGTCAATGTCCCGCTTTTTTTAGAAAAACCAATACTAAACTGATTCGTCATAAAAGTAGCTTTATTAGCATCTTCTTTCAATACCAAGGCTATATCGCTTGCTTTACTGTTTTTCGTGAAGATCTTTTTGCTCAGCTCAAACTGTTCGCTAGCCACCACATGTCCTAGTGGAAGCAAAGAATTATACACATGCTGTTTTGCATAAAAGTTAATATGGTATTCCTTTCCACTTTCCAACTTACTGTTTATAGCGACCTTATACGATTTTTTTGTTTGCGCCTCCAAACCAGCAGGTGCAAACGTTCCCGTTTCTATCACTGTCCCCTCTTCTAGCAGTTCCCAATCAATGGTATAGTCTTGCAAATCTTTGAAAAAGAAATCGTTATGTATGCTTACTTGCTTAGATGCCAAATCAAAAGATTTGAAATGGATGTTTTGATATACTTTTTTGATTTCAAAAATACCAGGGTGTGGTGTCCAGTCAGGGTTGACAATACCATTCAAGCAAAAGTTACCGTCATGGTGCATGCCTTTAGGTTCAAAAATACCACCATACACCCAATAGTCATCTCCATTTGCATCTTTTTTGTTTAATCCTTGATCCATCCAGTCCCAAATAAAGCCTCCTTGCAAGTGTGGCTGAGAATATACCAAATCCCAATAAGCTTGAAAGTTACCGCTACTGTTGCCCATAGCGTGAGCATATTCACACCAAATAAAAGGTCTGTCTCCATTTTCGTTATTATCTACAAATCTTTTTTGGATATAATTAATCCCCATATACATCGTTCCAATGATGTCCGTATGTTGTTCTTTGATGTCTGTAAGTCTTTCTGCACGCTCATAATGTACAGGACGAGTTACATCAAATTGGTGTAGTGCCTTATATGCCGCCAAAAAGTTTATACCCGTACCGGCTTCATTTCCCATACTCCATACAATGATCGAAGGATGGTTTTTGTCTCGTTTTGCCATATTCATTACACGGCTTACATGCGCTTCCTTCCACTTTGGTTTGTTTGCCAAGGTTTCATCAGGCTTATAGCCTATACCATGCGATTCTATATTTGCCTCGTCATACAAGTAAAGTCCATACTCATCACAAAGCTGATACCATAGAGGGTCATTAGGGTAGTGACACGTTCTCACAGCATTGATATTGTAACGCTTCATGGTTTCAATATCCTTAATCATGACCTCTCTATTGACCACATGACCATGCTCCGCATCATGCTCATGGCGATTTACTCCTTTTATCAAGATAGGTTTACCATTGACTAGCAGTTGACTATTTTTGATTTCAGTAGTTCTAAAGCCTATTTTGATTGATGTGGATTCAAGCAAAGCTCCCTCTTTGTCATGCAAAGCAATCACCAAGGTGTATAAATAAGGAGTTTCCGCAGACCACTTTTTTACATTTTTTAGTTTGCCATCAAAAGAAACACTTCCCTTGTTCCCTTTATCAACGCTTAGTTTCATTTTCTCAGACAATACCTCCTTGTCTCCGTCTTTCACTTCATAGCTTACACTATAGTTTTTAGCATTCTTGGCAGAAAGGTTTTTTAGTTCTATATCCAAAGCAAATGTTCCTTGCTGATAATTCGCATCTAAACCAGCCTTTACAAAGAAGTCTCTAATGTATGTCTTAGGACGTGCTAAAAGGTAAACATCTCTTTGGATACCTGACAAGCGCCAAAAATCTTGATCTTCTAAGTAGCTACCATCAGTGAACTGAAACACCTGTATCGAAAGCTTATTCTTTCCTTCTTTGAGGTATTTCCCTATGTTGAACTCAGAAGGGAGTTTCGAATCTTGGCTATAGCCAACCTTATGGTCATTAACCCAAATGTCATAGCCCGACTTTACCGCACCAAGGTAAATAAAGATTTCTTTTCCTTCCCAACCGCTTGGTACTTCAAAAAAAGTAACATATGATCCTACAGGACTGTAATCATTATTGATATAAGGAGGTTTTTCCTCAAAAGGATAAATTACATTAGTATAGTTCTTTATACCATAGCCATGCATCTCCCAATTAGAAGGCACAGGAATATCGTCCAATTTGCTTACGTCAAACGAGCTTTTATAAAAATTCAAAGGACGCTCAGAAGTTTTCTTTACATAA
>WTJX01000454.1 GCA_011524675.1 Cytophagales bacterium | reverse complement strand
TGCTAGGAATAGTTTGCTTCGCTTAGATGATTTATACTCAATCTAAAAAGTTTTACGTTTTTAACATCGTCAAATCGATTAATCACTAATCACTACCCCCCCTTTTTAATCTTTAATCCTTAATCTTTTCCACTTTCGTGAAATAAAATCATGCCCTTACGAGTCCCCCGTTTTTTTCAAAAACAAAAAGGAAAAATGACGAAAATACAAATAGCAAATTACAAAAATCAAAAGTTTGTCATTTAATTTTTGAACTCAATAAAATACATTGGTAATCAGCGAGTCCATGAGTTTTGAGCAATAAGCAGCTAGCTTTTAACATCCTTAATGTCCCAAAGTCTTTATGTCAATACTTCTAAAATCGTAAACTGAAATCATTGATTGTACTTTCAATAAAAATAGAAAGTACCAAGCCATATCATACCACTCTTTAATCCTTAATCGTTGATCTTTAATCTTTAATCCTTCTTTTTACTCCAAAAGTTCCTTCAATACCTGTAATGATTTGATGTCTCCTAAGCTACCTATTGCCAACTGATAATACGATAGTAAATAATGAAATAAGTTTTTTCTTTCTTTACTATCCATCAAAGGAATTTGATCTTCCACCAACAAAGTATGTATGGCACGCTCAGCATGGATAGAAGGGAGAGCAAGACCAGAGGAGCTATTTGCCTGTAGCTGTTCTTTCATTTCTTGCATTGAAGAAGGTAAAAAACCTTGCACACGACATAGCCCTAAGATAAATTGGATAGGAACCCATGGAGTATATTGTTTATCGGCACACTCCAAAGTAGAAATTTGTTTCACTAAAAAAGCAAATAATAAATCATCTGCATCTTGATGAATTGTTACTTTTTGGAGTATCTCACACATGAAGATGGCAATACAACTTTTGGTAAAGACAGTAGGTATTTCTACACATGGATTGATACATTTTACCTCAGAGAGACGTTGTAAGTTCTTAGATTGTTTATAGTACATCACAATCTCTAGCTGTGTCAAAGGCTGGAACAAAGCTATCTTATTTTTGGATGTCTTTGACTTTGACCTTACACCATTAATCAAGAAAGATTGAATGCCATGGCTTTGTGTGAAAATCTTACAAATGATAGATGTTTCACTATACTTCACATAATTGATAACAATGCCGTTGGTTTTACTTATCACTCGAAGTTAATTATCTGCCTACTTACATGATGTACTTATTGCTAAAAAAGCCAAATGCTCTATACCATTATTCTACAATGGCAAGTTTGGCTACAAAGGTTTCCTGTCCATCTTCTGAACTACTAAAAACAAGATATACTCCCGTTTTTGCTTGGCTACCTGTATAATCTATACCAGACCAAGTAGCTGTGCCTCCCTCTGAGGTAGTCTCGTAGATCAAGTTTCCAGAAATATCTGTAATCTTAACATCAGCATCACGCACAAGACCACTTATCGCAATGACCCCACTATAGTTTGGAGGAATAGGATTAGGAAATACCTTTACATTGCTATGTGTTGCCAAGGCTGCACTAGCGTCAGTTCTGTACGAATATAAACCTTCGGTAGTCGCTACAAAAAGCTCCCCACTACTGTTGTTCAAACCTATATCGTTTAATTGGTTGGTTGTCAATGGACTATTCGCTTCATTATACTCTTCTATCACCTCCTTACCATCAGCTCTCAAAAGCTTCAAATATGTGATATCATTTTGTGTAACTATCCATTTTCTATTGGCACCATCGACAATAATTTTTTCAATATTTAGGTTATTCAAGATAGGAAATCCGTTTTCTGTGGGGCGTAGTGCAGTGCCTGATTGTAAAGACGGGTTAGGATAAAAGCCTATACCATCTGCCGAAGCAAACCAAAGCTCTCCATCCAAATCAAGCGCCATATCATTAATCGTGCTTGTACCATCAACCTCGTCTATTACGATGTCTTCAATATTCAAATTAAATTGAGTAAAGTCATCATTATAAACACTGAGTCTATTGCTATTACTGATAAACCAAAAATTGTCTGAGTTGTCAATCAACATTTTTTTAGAAACATCAAATATAAAATAAGGACAAGTACCTATGCCCGAAGGGTCTATTTTGCAAAGGTTATTACTATTTTGGAGTATCCAGAGGTTTTCTGAGGCATCTACATACATATCGTTGATAGTTGCGGTATTACTTAGATCTGCAAAACTAAGGGATTCATAATCTCCATTCGTAAGAGACTTACTGGCATATAGACCAGAGCCCTCAGTTCCAAAATAAAATGTGTCATTTGCTTTGATTACCTTGGTAAGCTTACCCAAACTATCTGGGATATTAGCGATGAGAGGATTTTCATTTTGCCAACTACCTTCGCTAAAAGAAGAAAACTCGACCTTGTCAACAAAAGTAGTGGGAGTAAGGACTACTCCCTCGTCCAAATAATCAATATTGGTATAGTTTCCATTGGTTAGGTGAGACAAAGAAGATAAAAAATCATATGTCCCAGTGCTATTGGTGATGACGGGTAACAATGAATTGGAGGATAGCCAAGTAGTCCCGTTCAGCATAACCATAGCTGTTAGTTCTTCAAAGGCATTGTTTTGAATAGTGTCAAAGCCTGCATTTTGAGTAGATTCGGATTTGATGATAAAATCATCATATATGGCAAAGAGGGTATCGCCCTCGACACTAAGATGGTTGACCTTTCCAGAATCAACCGCAGGCAAAGAAACAAATGTATTACCATCCAAATAGTAAACACCTGAGTCCGCTGTTCCAATGTAAACGGTATCGTCATGTATGGCGATTGAACTAAGGTTTGTCAAGGCATCTGTAAAATTATTGTCCCACATACTGAGGTCGGTAACGTCAAGTGTAGACTTTTCAGGATTTTCGATACGGTAAAGGGCACTGTCTGCTATAATGTACAAAGAGTCTTGAGTACTATGGTAAGCAGTGGCTTGTACATCTACTAGAGGTGTTCCTTGATTAAAGATCATTTCATAAATAATCAAGTTTGTATTTAAATTATATGCCAATACGCCAGAGGCTGTGGCAAAAAAAGCGGTATCAGCTCCTTTGAAGCTTATATGGTTGATTGTCTTGCTATCAAGGATAGCACTTGTATTTGTAAAAATCTTGAAGTCAGGTATATTAGTCAACACATTATCTTCAATAATGTCTATGTTGCCGTCTGTATAGCCTATCACCAGACGATTGTTTGAGCTTACTGCCAAATAGCTAGGCTCTAAGCTACTCAATGAATTTTCAAGGTTAAGTGTTTCAATGCTATTGTCTGTTGGGTCTATCACCAAAACACCATTTTCTATGGCGACGTATAGTTTTTCGTCAGAAGCAGCTATGACTTTTCCTCTTCCTACAGAAGGGTGAAACCTCCATGTTCCTAAGGCTATGTTTTCTTGTGAAAAAGAAAAAGTAGAAAAGAACAGAAGTAAATAAAATAGAGAAATTCTAAACATAAGCCTTGGAATTGATAGAACATTACTAAAATTAGGTTCTATACTGAATAAAAAATGTAAAAATAAAAAACTAAATTGTTTTTTTAATTAGTTTTACTTTTTAAATCACTTCATTGTAAACATACGGCAACGTACGACTACTTAGGTTAAAAACTAAAGGTTTACCGAATGTTTACAAATATATAGAAGTCTTTGCAAAACCATCTTTTACAAAGGCTTCATTATAATTAATCAATTTTACATCCTTCAAAATTTAGGAAGTTCAAAAATGGCAGGAGAAGCACAATTAGATAAAAATTTCATTGAAAGCTATAGTAAAAATTTAGCTCGAATGCTTGCAGAAGAGTTTTTTGAAAGCCACGAAATCATTGATGGAAATGATATTGTTGACTTCTGTAAAGTAAATCAAGTAAACTTTTTTATACTGAGAGTATTGTTCGAAGAATGGAAAAATGAACTTGAAAACTTGAAAAGACCATATTTTAATTATCAGAGTGATGAAGTAAAAAATATGATGAATGATTTGTCTATCGTACTGTCTCATAACATTCAGATGATAGAAGAACACTTTATTCCTCTTTTGGAAGATGCCATCAAGAATACCATTTATCTTATATTTCAACCAAGAAAGTTTTTGAATGACTTTTACAAAAATTTATCTGACATGGATCAACTTACTGTCAGAAATATCAAAAGTCACGCGAAATATATAAAAGTACACAAAGCTTTGATCGTCTCTCTTATCAAAAAATTTGACGGTTGGTATGGTGATACGTCCATCAATATCGAGCGCGTATATGAGCTTAATTTCAATTTGTACGAAGAAAACAAACATCGTCTGAAAGAACCTAAAGAGCTCATTACTAAGCTTACAGACCTAAAACCCGCTCACTATGATGATTTCTTCCTTGCAAGCTCTACAATTACGTTGGACGAGATAGTGAGTCAGCCAAACATAAAAATACCCGAAGAGCAAGTCAAAGAAGAAAAAGATGAAAGCAATGTAGATATACGATCATCCATCACCATCAATCAACGCTTCAACTTTGTAAACGAACTTTTTGATGGTAAATTCGATGAGTTTGATACTGCCATAGATTTATTAGAAAAATGTACTGACTTCGATTCTGCTAGTGAACTATTGGTTGACAAGTACGTAGAAGAATATGGATGGGATACAGAAAAACAAGAAGTTCAAGAGTTTTTTGAAATCATAGCCCATATTTTTTAGAAAATTTGAATCACTTAAAGTATAACAGACTTACTTTCTAAAAAAAAATGTATTTTTGTTTATCTTACTATATAACAGCATGTTAACGCACTGAAAAGCTCAATTACTTACTATGCTGTTATAAACTACTGAAAGACGACATATTTCAGTAAGTAGGCAGACAAAAATAATTGTGTTTTAAAAAATGAGTGATTTTAGTTCAGACCAAGGCAGAAAGCAAAGCTTTAGCGAGCTAAAGCGCGTATTTCTAACGATGAAATGAACTAAAATAGCCGTTTTTTATCATAAGTATTTTTGAATGACTACTTATCATCGTATAACTCATACTTATTTCTACTAAGTAAAAACTTTTTTATCTATGCAAAGACTGGATTTAAGGCAAACATTAGGTCAACGCTTGTCCCCGCAGCAAATACAGTTTATAAAGCTACTGCAAGTGCCCACAGTAGCTTTGGAGGCGAGAGTAAAAAATGAGTTAGAAAGCAATCCTGCATTAGAAGACGGCCCTGAAGAGGAGTTAGACCCTTATGATACTGCGAGCAAGGAGGAAGAAGAAGAGCCCAAAGACGAGTTAAACCTCGAAGAATACCTACATGATGATTATTCTGGGTATAAAACCCAAGCCGACGGAAGAGGCAGCAATGAAGAAGAGAAAGAAATGCCTATCGCCACTGTCTCTACTTTGTCAGATGCGCTAAAGACACAAGTAGGCTTCATGCGCTTAGATGACAGGCAACGTATCATTGTACTGCAACTGGTAGGGAGTATTGAAAGTGATGGGTACATCCGTAGAGAGACAGAGTCAATCGTAAATGACCTTGCTTTTGCACAGGGAGTAGAAACAGATATAGATGAGGTAGAAGAATTGCTGAGAAGAGTACAATTGTTTGACCCTCCAGGCATAGGAGCCCGTAACCTCCAAGAATGTCTATTGCTCCAACTAGAGCGCAAAGAAGCCTTTGACGATAGCAAAATAATTCTCGCGAAAAATATCATTGAAAACTACTTTGATAAATTCACGAAGAAACATTATAAAAAAATCATTTCTCGCCTAAATATCTCTGAGGCAGAGCTCAAAGAGGCGATAGAAGTCATCACCAAGCTAAACCCTAAGCCTGGTGGTGCAGCAGGTAACGCTGGTAAGGCACAACAAATAGTACCCGACTATCTTATAAGCAATGATAATGGTAAGCTACAAGTTACGCTCAACTCTCGCAATGCCCCTGAGCTAAGGGTAAGCCGTTCATACTCAGAGATGTTTGATGCATACGACAAAAGCGACAAGAAAGACAAAAAAATGAAGGAAACTATTTCCTTTGTAAAACAAAAGCTAGACTCTGCCAAGTGGTTTATAGATGCCATAAAGCAACGACAAGCTACCCTGTTGCGTACCATGAATGCTATTGTACGCTATCAATACGATTATTTTCAAGAAGGAGATGAGTCTAAGCTAAGACCTATGATCTTGAAAGATATTGCCGAAAAAATAGAAATGGATATTTCTACCGTTTCGCGTGTCGCCAACAGCAAAGCAGTACAAACCGATTTTGGTATTTTTCCTTTGAAATATTTCTTCTCAGAAAGTATCACCACTGACACAGGAGAAGATGTGAGTAGTAGGGAAGTGAAGCATATCCTCAAAAAAATAATTGATGGAGAAAATAAATCTAAGCCTTTTTCTGATGACAAAATAGAAAAACAACTTCGAGAAAAAGGATATAATATTGCTAGAAGAACGGTAGCCAAATACAGAGAACAATTGAACATTCCTGTAGCAAGACTACGAAAAGAATTATAAGAAGTGCTTGGGTACATTGAGAATGCCTGTTCTTAAAAAAATAGCGAACTTAGTATCTATAGTGCTACACCCTATTGTAGCGCCTAGTATCATTTACTTCATGATACTTTTTCGTTCTGAGCTCGACTTTGGTCAACTAGACAAGTTTAGGTTCTTCATTTTTATCTTTGCTACTACATTTCTGTTATTAGCCTTACTTTTGGTCATCTTCCGAAAATTGGGTTGGATTGCTTCTTTGCATATGCACCACCGCCACGAAAGAAGAAAACCACTCATCATTACCCTTGTCTTTCTTACGGCCCTCTCCTACTATTTATACTTAAGTTATGATGTTATTCTTTTGTCCATTATCATGCTGATGATTTCGCTATCGACCTTTTTGATTCTGATTGTTACAGAATTTTGGAAGATAAGTGTACATGCCGCAGGAATAGGCGGAGTCATGGGCGTATTGATTTACTTATACATACATCAACATAGCTTCAGTTTACTGCTGGTATGTGTAGCTACAGGCATAAGCATCATACTATTAGCAAGTAGGTATATCTTAGATGCACATAACTATTTACAGCTTATTGCAGGCTTTTTTTTAGCTTTTGGTCTAAGTTTTTTTACTTCTACAATATTTATTGCTCATTGATTGTGGAAAATTCAAAAGGAAAGTGTACTTTTGTAGCCCTTAAGGCCTCGTAGCATAACTGAATAGTGCACTTGATTACGGCTCAAGAGGTTGCAGGTTTGAATCCTGCCGAGGTCACAACAATCATTCTGAACCCATTGAAAATGTAGTTTTTCAATGGGTTTTTTGTTTTTAGGCTGAAACTTATTCAAGCTAGTTATTCTTTTTTTAGCGTTACTAGTTCTTTGTAACAATGAACTTAAACTTGATACGCTTTATTTTTTCTTTTTCTCCTTTTTCTTGTTTAGTTTAAAGACATATTTAAACGTTGAGCTTCCTACAAACAGTAAGTAGCTTCAAAACTATACATCTGCCAATTATTAAAAATATATCATGTTAAAAAATATTACCGTTACCGATGAAGAAAAAATCCAAAATAGTCGGCTTATAAGTAGGGATTTGAGTTGGCTACAGTTCAACTATAGGGTATTGGAGCAGGCAAAAAAGCCTAAGCGAACAATACTCGAACGCTTGAAGTTTTTGGCAATTACTGCGTCTAATATGGATGAGTTCCTTATGATTAGAGTAGGTAGCTTGTACAATTATTTAGACTATGGTAAGAAAAGAACAGATTATTCTGGACTAAGAGAAGGTAGTTTCAAACAAAAACTTTTTCATGAGTTACAAAAATTTTGTAACGATCAGTATCAATATTTGATGTCTCAGGTATTACCTAAAACATCAAGGCATGGCTTCTCTATCGCTAGCTACAAAGAGCTGAAAGATAAGGAGATAAGAAGTGTGAAAAACTACTTTAGTAAGACAGTGTATCCCATGCTTACTCCCATGGTGTATGACACCATGCACACGCTCCCTATATTAATAAACAAAGTATTAATACTTGGGGTAGAAACCCTCCAAAATAATAAGGACGAAAAAAATGCTCAGAAGATATCTTTCGTACAAATACCTCAAAATTTACCACGCTTTTTTGAAATTCATAGAGAGGATGGAAGTGTGTTGTTTTTACCGATAGAAGAAATCATTAAAGCAAATATTGAACGTTTATTTCAAAATGTAACAGTCAATTCTGTTACTCTTTTTAGGATCACTAGAAATGGAGATTTTGACTGGGATGATTATGAAGAATACGAAGAGAGCTTTATAGAAGAGGTTCAGAAGAAACTAAAAAATAGAAAAACAGGGCGTGTAGTACGTTTAGAAATAGAGCCAAATAGTCCTAAAAAGTTATACAAAATTCTCAAAAAAAGATTTTCTATTGATGAGGATAATGTTTTTGTGATTAATGGACTTTTTGATCTTTCTTCTCTGTGGGCAGTGGTGGGCCACCCTAAGCTTTCTGATTTGCTACCCGAAACAGCAGCACCTGTAGTACCATTGAATACCAATGTAGAGCAAATAGAAAAAATGGGTCTGCTGGACTATTTGAGAGATAAAGATTTATTTCTTCATCATCCATACAATAGTTTTGACTATGTAACGCGACTCTTAGAAGAAGCGGCAGAAGACCCTAATGTGCTCTCTATTAAAATTACAATCTACCGTCTAGCCAAAAAATCTCGTATAGCCAAAGCACTGTACAAAGCAGCTGAAAACGGTAAACATGTTTCTGTACTCTTTGAGGTGAAGGCACGCTTTGACGAAGAAAATAATTTGAAGGCTGGGCAGAAGCTAGAAAAAGCAGGTTGCTACATCATGTATGGCGTTCCTAAAGTGAAAACACATACCAAATTATTGTTTATAGTAAGACAGATAGGCAAGAGAGTAACACGCTATGTGCATATGTCTAGTGGTAACTATAACGAATCTACCGCCAAGCTTTACTCAGACACTAGCTATATTACGACCAATGCTGCTTATGGCAGAGATGTATCGGAGTTTTTTAATGCGGTAACAGGGCATTCTTTGCCTACACGCTATGAAAAATTGATCACTACACCTGGTGACATGCGCAAAAGTTTGATTCGCCTCATAAATATAGAAGCAAACAATGCCAAAAAAGGATTGAAGTCTGGAATCATTATTAAAGTTAACTCCTTACAAGACGATCAATTGATAGAGTCTCTTTATAACGCTTCTAAGGTTGGTGTTCCTATCAAACTCATTGTAAGAGGGATTTGCTGTATAAGACCTCACCGCAAGGGACTAAGCGAAAATATTATGGTCAAATCTATTGTAGGAGACTTTTTAGAGCATTCACGTTTATATTATTTCTATAACGATGGAAGAGAAAAAATATATGGAGGTAGTGCAGATGTCATGGTTAGAAGTTTTGATAGGAGAATAGAATCTTTGTTTTTGATAGAAGGTAAAGCCAATGATATGGCAAAAATGATATTGGACTATAACCTAAAAGACGAGGAAAACTCATACTTGATGAATGAGGATGGTAGTTTTACGCAAGTAGTATCAAAAAAAGATAAACCGTTTGATATTTTTAAGGAGTTTTATAACATCAATAAGATAGAAAAAGTAGATTTATTTTAGATATAAGGATGCTAACGGCAGGATTTTATTCCACGAAAGAGGAGAAAAGTGATTAACGATTAGAGATTAGTGTTTAGTTTTGGATTATGGATTATGAGTGATGAGTTTTTTTAGTGTTTAGCGATTAGTATTAGATAGACTTAGTACTCTTTCAATTTACGCTGGTAAGTAGTTGTCCAAAAATACTTAAGGTTTAAAAAAACGATCAACTTTTTATACTT
>WTJX01000408.1 GCA_011524675.1 Cytophagales bacterium | reverse complement strand
TTCAAATAGACGGTAACTTCGGAGCTACCTCTGGAATCACAGAAATGTTATTACAGTCACATTTAAGAGATAATAAAGGAATCTACTTTCAAGATATTTTGCCTGCACTACCTCAAAAGCTTAGTCAAGGCTCAATAAGTGGAATAAAAGGAAGAGGCGGATTTGAGTTTGATATTCAATGGAAAAATAACACTCTAGAGAAGTTAAAAGTAAAATCTCTACTAGGTAATACTTTAACCCTCAGGTATAAAGGCAAAACAATAACCAAAAAGACGAAAAAAGGTAAAACACTTGAGTTTACTGCTACAGACTTTAACTAAGCGAAATAAAATTTATCGTCCTTTTGTCTCATAGAAGAACAAATTTACGCTAAAAATAGATATTGATCTATTTTTAGCGTTTGAGACCTCTCAAACATAAAACAATTACAACAACTATAAATGTACACCATCATGAACATGATAAAAAAATCACTACTCCTATTTTTAATATGTATTGGAGCTATAATGAAGAGTTTTTCTTTAGGTAAGGACTTTGATTACAAGCTAAATCAAGAGAAAAACCAAATAATTGTAAATCATGGAGACAGGCACACTAAAATAGAAGTGATGAATGACAACATCATTCATATTGTAAAAAGAAAAAATGATGCGAAAGAAAACACCATTCCCAACTATGTTGCTATACTAGAAACACAGGATACTAAATACAAAGTCACTGAAAAGAAAGGTGTACTTCAAGTCAAAACAGCTAATATCACACTAAAAATGAATCAAGAAGGGGTGATACAATTTGTAGACAATAAAGAAAAACAGCTACTCAAAGAAACCGCTAGTGAAGCTCCTCATTTAAAGAAATATGCAGTGTCGCAATCGTTTGAATGTGGCAACGAGGCATTGTATGGTTTAGGACAATATCAAAGCGGAACAATGAACTGGAAAAATGTAGCCGTGCGCTTACAGCAATACAACCAAGAAATCGCAATTCCTTTTCTAGTATCTACCAACCAATACGGCATTTACTGGCATAATTACAGTATTACAGATTTTAACTACCCTGCAGATGAATTAAGCTTTTCGAATACTATTGACGAAAAAAATAATATAAGAGAAGTGAAGTTCAAGCCCAAAGAAAGTGGCGTTTACAGCTTTTTTGTTGATGAAATCAATCAACATAGCATCAATAGAATGCGAGGACACGTCAAAGTAAGCATTGATGAAGATGTTATTATCAACTATACTACTCCATGGATTCCAGACAACTTCAATGGTAAGAAATATTTAGAAGCAGGGAAAACATATACTATTTTGTTCCAAAATAGTGCTTCTCCTTATAAAGGAAAGTTACGTTATCTGAAACCTAGTTTTAATAAATCTACCTTTAGCAGTAGGCATGGACATGAAGTGAATTATTATTTCGTATACGGTGAAACACCTGAGCATGTAATAGCCCATTACCAAGAACTAACAGGGAAAGCTCCAATGTTTGAAAAATCAGTTTTTGGTTTTTGGCAATGCAGAGAAAGGTATAACAACCAAAATGAGCTACTCAATTTTGCAAATGAGTATCGTAAGAGAAAAATACCTGTTGACAACATAGTACAAGACTGGTTTTACTGGCCAAAAAACACAAAAGGACCTCAGTGGGACAGGGCTAAATACCCTAATCCAAAAGCAATGGTAGACGAACTAAAAACCCTCAACCTTAATCTAATGGTTTCTGTATGGCCTTACGTAAAAAATAATGCTTTATACAAACAATACCATTTTGATGGAAAAACACTTGGTAACCCTAACTTAGATTTTTATAACGAAGAAGTAGGAAAAAGTTTTTATCAGATGCTGAGCGATTCCATGTTTCACATCGGCGTAGATTATATATGGCTAGACGGTACAGAGCCAGAAACAAAGCCTAAAGATAAGGCGAAAACATATGTCGGTAACTTTGAAGAGGTAACTAATATTTACTCTTTGGTAGTAAACAAAGCAGTATACGAAGGAAAACAAAAAGAATATCCAAACGAAAGAATCTTTAACCTCACACGTTCTGCCTTTGCAGGTCAACAACGCTTTGGTGCGGCTTCATGGTCAGGAGATATTTCTGGTACGTGGGAACAGTTTAGTGAGCAAATACCCGCAGGACTCAACTTTATGATGGCAGGAATACCTTATTGGACAACGGATATCGGTGGCTTTTTTAGAGATAGACGTTCCTTAAATCCCGTTTACAAAGACCAATACAGCAATCCAGAGTATATAGAACTACTTACACGTTGGTTTCAGTTTGGAGCGTTTAATCCTCTGTTTAGAATTCATGGCTACAAATCCAATACAGAAATATGGAATTATGATGAAGCGTTTGAAAGTACTGCAAAAAAATACATCAACCTACGTTATCAATTGCTACCCTATATTTATTCTGAAGCAAGAAAAGTATCGTCAAAAGGAAAGTTACTCATGAGTCCTCTTGCCTATCATCACCCACAAGACAAAAACACATGGGAGATCAAAGACCAATTTTACTTTGGGGAATCCTTTTTAGTAAACCCCATCGTCGAATACAAAGCAAGAGAGAGACAAGTATATCTACCCGAAGGCATTTGGTATCACTATTGGACTAACGCTTTATACCAAGGTGAGAAAAAAATAAGTATCCAAGCACCTTTAGATGAAGTGCCATTATTTGTGAAAGCAGGGGCTATAATTCCATGGGGAGAAAAAATCCAATATGCCAATCAAGAGACTAAAGAACCATTAACGATCAAGGTGTACGCTGGAAACAATGGAACATTCAATTTATATTTAGACGATAGCAAAACAAATGACTATAAAAAGGGAGTATATACAGAAATTAAATTTTCTTATTTCAATAAAAATCGTAGTTTGAAAATTGAAACGTTGAAAGATCAATACACTAAACTAAAGGAATATCCTCAAACGTTTATTATTCAGTTAATAGGAGATAATGAAAAGCAAGCGAGCAAAAGCATTGTATTCAACGGTACTAACATTGAAGTAAAGTTTTAACCCAAGTTTCAAGAAAGAGGTAAAAAGTCTTTGACATAAAAGAGCTAACTCAGGAGTTAGATAAAATTATGCATTAGAAAACCTATTCCGAAGCTAAACAACTATAAATCAGTTGTTTCACTAACTTATCTTATTTAGTCGTAGCGGTAATATCTTTTGAGTTAGAAAAACAGCAACAATTGATGTTTCTCATTTGAACGCTGGAGGGTATCTTTTGAGAGATAGAAATACGTTGAGCATAAAGAAAATAATTATTCAATAGCATAGCCTTTTTCCTGAGAGTATGAAAATATGCTCTAAAAATCTATTAACATGTTCAAGACCAACCAAGGGTTGTCTTGAACAGTTTTTTTGTTTCTCTCCAATAAGTTTACTCTTAATCAAGATAAGCTACACTCCAATTTTTAATAATAAATAGAGGGCTTTTTTTATATGAGTATGCTTGGTTTCCCACTATTTTTAAGTATTGAACAAACTGTTTTTTTGTCATAAAAAAAACTTAGAAAAACACAATAAAATGTATTATACACGTTTTATTTTTTCAATTGTTATTTCTATTTATATACAGATAAAAACGCCTTTTATTTCTTTTTATAACTTTAAAAATCAGATATTACACTTGTGTTTTTTTGTCTTTTTGAAGTTTTTATCTTGTCTAAACATTGTAGTTACAGTATCAAGACAACGTTTAAATACTATTCCTTTTACAGCGTACTTTTATTATTTATATTACACCATATTTAAACAATATCAAAAAATACAGAAATTAAAATTATATTTTAAAGACGTAGAAATGACAAAAAATTTTACTCAGTCAAAAAACATGATACGTAAATACGTAGGATTTATTTTTTTGTTTTATTCGCTAGCAAGTACCACTCATGCTCAAATGTACAAAGAGTTGCCTTTGTCTATATCAGACTCAGCAACCTCAGATATAGATCACTGGTACGAAACAGCTTTTCCTCATCATACGATAGAAGATGACTTTAAGTATGATCCCGAAAATCCAACAGCCCCACTTCCACATCAAACATGGTCTACTTCACAAGCTTTTCACTTTGTTGACTTTTATGATGGCTATGTAGAATATTCATTGATTACTCCTGATGTACTAGGAGATAGTAACGCATTTTTTCTTGATATATACGGTAGGAGCGATTGCTGTAGAGAACGAGATGATTCTATGACCATCACTTTTTATGATAATTTGGGATTAGAAATCTATAAAGTAGAGCATATAGGCATCTCAGATGATGCGCCATACCACTTACGTATCCCTGTTACAGACCAAGACATAGACCCTGCATCTAAATTGGAAAAATTCAAAATTCAAACGACTAGAACAGATGGCTTTGGTACTACATTTACCCTAATGGAAGTACGCTTTTCTAAGAGTTATCAATTGTTTCACGAAGATACGCTAAGGATTTGTAGTGGCACGTCATATGAGCTAAGTTCTTATGGTGAGGCTACATATTACAACTGGTCTGCCAAGGAAGAAGAAGATGTACACTACTTAGGGACCTTGCACAATAGTAATACCCTTTATGAGAATAAAGAGAATGAAGACACGGCCACCTTTTATTTGGAAGCACAAGTCAATGGATTCTCTTATACAGACTCCATCGTGGTTATTTCTTCTGCCGGAGCAAAAATAGATAGTGTTTCTTCCAGCTTTTGTACATTGGGCAATACATATACTTTGTTTGCCAACAAAAAAAACACAGATGGCTATTTTAGTTGGAATATAGAAGGAGTGTTATCAGAAACAGATTCGATCAATGAAGTTACTGTAGGCACTGACGCTTACTATACCATTACTACTACAGATCCTAGTTACAACGGTCTGTGTGCAGACTCTGTGTATTTGACTGCTACAGGCTCAATCGGTACTCCTAGCTATTTTGGTTTAAACGAATGGCATGCGTATCTATATGACGAAAATGACTTTACAAATTATCTTGGTTATTATACCTCTAGCAATAGTAATATCAGTAGCATCGACCAATGGGATGCAACTGAAGACCCTAGCCAAGCAGATCAATATATTGGTTGTGATCCAAGCGACTTGGAAGATTATACGATTAGTTTTAAAAGAGAAGGCTTTATATGTGACTATTACCAAATCAATATCAATTTGGTAGATGCCTCAGACGAAGTAGCACTCTATATTAATGATAACTTGATAGGAACATATCAAGCATTGACCAATACCAATGTTTGGGAAGGTATATTGGGTAGTGAACATACCATAGAACTCAAATACACCAATAATGGGGCAACTGCAGGCATAGAGGTAACATTACTTCCTAGCACTTTTCCTACAGACCTCATCACTACAACTACCTATGATGATACCCTATTTCTTTGTACAGGTAGTACGCTTGAACTTACATCCTTAGAAGATTCTTGGATCAACGCATACAATTGGAGCACAGAGAATGGCTCTATTAGTAGCGGTAGTTCCAGTGCAAGTTTTTCAGCTCCTACAGAACAAGATACTATAAGTGTGTATTTTTCCGCTGGCTGTGCAACAGGAAGTAGAACACTCAATGATACCGTTTATGTAGTAAGCACGGAAGGCATAGAAATTACAAATGTAAACTTAGATGACTTAATAGACGGGACTGTAGATGCAGGAGATGAGGTTATCTATACCGTAAATGCTGGCTATGATTTAAACTGGGAATATGCTAGTTTGGGTAGTAGTGCTACTGAGTCTGGGAATACGCTCACTGTCTTAGAACCCAATAGTACCAATCAATATATAAAAGTAAGTACTTCACAAATCAATGGTGCATCTTGCCCTACGCTAGATTCGGTTTATTATAATGCTGATAAAATGACCATAGGAGACACGAGCCTATTTGGAGACTTCAAATGGTTTGGTTACCTCTATGACAAGTCTTTTGAGACCTATTATGGTCACTTTACTGTAGGAGATTCCTCCACTACTAGTTTTGTGTCAAGAGATAGCTGGGGCTGGGATGCCTTTAATGGTGCTGCAAACAATATTTCTCTTTCTTCTTATGAAGACAATGACTACTTAGGTCTTACAAATACCAATACCATCACTAATGCGGTGATATTCAAAAGAAAAGGTTTTGCATGTGGTTATTATGCCTTAGACTTATTTACTTACGAAAACAGGTCTGGTGGTACGCTTTCTATCTTAGTGAATGGTACACTGGTATATACAAAAACAGGAGCAGGAAGAATAGAGCCATGGCAAGGATATTTGGATGAAAATAGTACGGTAGAAGTGATCTTTGTAAAGGGAAGTAATACATTTAGTTGGTTACAATGTTACTTCAATGACGAAGTGCAAACCGATGATGAATTTTCTCAATTGATTGTAGAGCCTACAGAAGATGTATATTATGTGTGTTCTGGTGGAACGGAAAAAGATATTGTAGTAAGTAGCACAGGCTATACGTGGACAGAGCTAGACGGAGGAGATAATACGCATTCCTATACTACCTCTCCAAACAGCGACACTTTATCTTTCACTTCTGGTAATGCTGACACTATACGCTATAAAGTATCATTGCCAAACTGTCAAAATGTAGCTTTTAGCGTGTTTGATACAGTAACAGTCGTAGTAGCAGACGAAGCTCTTACAGAAATAACGCCTTTAGATCATGAATCTTCTTGTATTGGAAGCGATGGTTCGGCTATAGGTGCATTATCTTTAGAAGCACAAGGAGCAAATGAGTACAGCTGGTCAAGTACGCCTACAGATGCAAATATGGTAGCATCTAACAACACACTAGACGTTGCTCCTACAGAAACCACTGTCTATACCGTAACAGGGAGTATCTTTGGAAGTACCTGCCTTGACAACGATCCAAAAGATGATCAAGTAACACTTTCAACATATACAGACTCAAATGTTCCTTTCGATCAAGATTCTGCTGGTCAAGATGAATGGATAGTACACTATTATGACACAGATGCTTATCAAGATTACTATGGTCATTATACGGCTATCGCTACCGACGATAATTTTGGATTCAATACTCAAAGTGATTTTGCACAATTTGAAAACCCTTCTGCTTCATTGAGTAGCAACTATGTAGGCTGTACTAGTGCCGATAATGATACTTGGTCTATGGTGGCTAGAAGGGAAGGTTTCCCTTGTGGTTACTACACCATCAGAACAGCAATACTTAATCATGCAGCTTCTGACGTTGTAGATGTAGTGGTTTCGGTTGATAATGGTTCTACCGAAACAGAAATTATACGTTCTTCAATGACAGAAACTTGGCATAGAGATACAGTATATAACGTTTACTTAGATGAAAATTCGACCATAACAGCCTCTACAGAAGATATAGCTAATGCATTTAGATTTTTGTTATATGTGCAAAATGAAGATATAGACGAAGAGGTTTTAAAAGATTATGAAGAAGGGAAAACAGCGCTTTGGCTAGGAGGAGCAAACGATCAAGACTGGTCAAATGGCAATAACTGGTGTGGAGCATTGATGCCGAACGAATCCAGAAACGTATATATTGCGCCAGACCTTACAAGCTATCCAGTCCTTGACGAGCTTACTCCAGCAGTCAAAAGTATGTACAACTATGGAGAGCTGACCATCGGAGCTACAACAGTGTTGAATGTAAAGTACCTCTTTGATAACTATGGTGAAATAACCAGTAATACAGGAGGTGGCGTATTACTTGATGGTACACTACCATCAAAAATAAACGCAGATACTTCTTTTTCTCTGAGCAAGCTTACTATCAATAAAACAGACCCTACTTCTTTGAATGAAATCAGTGGTCAACTATCTATTAGCGATCAGTTGAGCTTGCAAAGTGGTCTAATCAATACCAGTTCAAAAGAAAATTTAGTGCTATTTGAAAATGCTACGGTATCGGATGCAAGTACTGATAGCTATGTTATAGGACCTATTTCCAAACGAGGAAGTGGTACGTTTACATTCCCAGTAGGCTATGATACTTATTTTGCTCCTCTATCAATTACACCAGACAATACGATAGGTTCAGAAGACACTGTTACGGTTGCGTATTATTATGATAATCCTGTAGAAAAATCAACGCCAAATTATGAAGATACTATAGCAAGGGTAAGTATTTTAGAATATTGGGATGTGGAAGTAACGAATGAAACACCTGACTATCAAATAGCGTTGACTTGGGATGAGAACCAAAAAAGTAGTGGTATAAATGATTTGAATACACTGGATATGGCTTACTTTAATAGAACATCACTCCAATGGGAGTTTATAGAAGGTACTGCTACAGGAACAATAATAGATGGAGACCTTTTGGCAGACAATAATCATTCATTAGCCGGTTCTGGTATGGTAACTTTTGCTTCAGGCATAGAAAGTGAAATCCTTAATCCTCTACCTGTGTCTTTTATGCGTTTTACAGCAGAATATCTAAATGGCTCAACACAACTCATGTGGATTACATCTTACGAAAAAAACAATCATTATTTTATCATCGAAAGATCAATAGACGCTGTTCATTTTGATTCGTTAGGCTTCGTTTATGGAAACGGTTTTTCTTATCAAAAAGAAATCTACCACTTTGCAGACACTATTGGACTTGACAAGACCATGTACTATAGAATAAAACAAGTAGATTTTGATGGGGACTATAGCTATTCAGATATTAAATCTGCAAGTCCAAATGGGAGAACAATGCTAGATAAAGCTGAGTTTTCAATTTACCCTGTTCCACTCGCGGGTAGTGATATACTCAATATCAAGTTTACTGAAAGCACAGAAGTCATTTATAATATACAGCTTGTCAATAGCAATGGAAAGCTAGTGCTTTATAGCGAATTGAATCATTCGCAAATGATAATAGAAGGCCTAAGTTATTTGCCGAGTGGGGTTTATATGCTAAGAGCAGAAACATCCAAAGGAGTAATGACTTCAAAAATCATTAAATAGAATTCAGTGTTTTGGATAACTGCTTAAGTAAGCTCTAAGATGCAAAATACATGAAGCTTCTTGTAGTTCAAAAAGATAGAAGACAAAAGTAATTAGACTCTTTTGTCTTCTATAAGGCTTTGCATATCTAAGTGCAAAAGATGTAAGTATTCGGTTAAGACCGTTTAGCGCTTTTACTGAAAAAAAAATAATAAAGTCTAGATTTTTTCATGTTACTTTTCCTTAGATGCCCGAGCGTCGGGAGCGAATAAAACAGGATCAAGTAAAGCGATATAGAAAAAGCATTGTGTAATTATGGACTCTGTTTCATATGACAATTGTAGTAACCAAAAATCAAGCCTGTGTAGATTCCTTATCCAGTAAATAAGCCGAAAATCGGGAACAAAATTAAACTCCCTGCGGTCAAACAGTAATTTTGTTCTTACCGATTTTCAACTCATTTACTGGGGGATCTACAAGGGCGGAAACGCTCAACACTAAGAATATAAGATATCGAATAACTAGAAATAAACCTGTCCACTACTACAAAGTAGCAGCTTGATTTCAACTAAGAAAATCGAATCTGTGGTCTAGCAATATGGGGGTAGTATAAACCCATAATTATATGATATGAATAGAATATAACGAAATCAAAATATAGACTTAGATAAGGTATTAAAAAGAGTAAATGAAATATAATTGATATAACAGGTAAAACCTCCCTTTGGCATAAGATTGCTGACTTTTTTATTTGAATATAAATTGTAAATATGTTTGCGTTTTAGAGACTAATTCTACTTTACGAAGTTAAAACTAAACTTGATTTTTTATGCGTTAGGGATAGAAGCGGCATCCTTTTTTGCCCCTCAAAGGGAAGGGCTGACTGTTAATAAAATAGACCTTAGTC
>WTJX01000605.1 GCA_011524675.1 Cytophagales bacterium | reverse complement strand
GTCTACTTCCAATACTTATATAAAATACGTAGGTTACCCACGGCTCATTGTTCAGCAATACATAGCTTCAATAGATGAAAAAGTGAAAAATTATAACTTTTCTAAAAAGTAGTGATAAACTAGTTGTAAAATGGGGGTAATGTATAATGAGGTTGCGTTTTTTAATACAAAGGACAACTAAAATGTAATATTAACAATTTAATTTCTCGCAATAATAGCTTATATTGCGATTTAGCGATGTATAAAAATTCACTAACAACTAAGCCTTCCAAATATAATCGTTTCATTATCGAACGTTCATTTTTTCATCTATCATTTTCAAGAATGCTTATCAAGTTTACTAAATGCTTATCAGTATCGTTATTCATACTGTTATTTTTTACCCAAATAGGGTACTCACAAAGTTTAACTCCTTCATCTTTATTTACCGACCATATGGTGTTGCAGCGTGAAATGCCTGTCCCTATTTGGGGGAAAGCTAAAGCTGGAGAAAAAATCACGGTTACTTTTGATGGGCAAACAAAAACAACTACCACAGCGAGCAATGGCAAATGGATGCTTAAACTAGATCCGCTAAAAGCTTCTGCTAAAGGCAAGGAACTTATTATTAAGGGAAGTACAAGCATTACAATCAAAGATGTACTTGTAGGCGAAGTATGGCTTTGCTCTGGACAATCTAATATGGTTTTTCCTAGAACAAATGTCAAAGAGCTTACTCCTCTACACATGAATGCTGTTTCTAGTAAAATGCCTTTACGCACATTTAGAGTGATCGAAAATATAGCTTTTGATCCTATAGATAACGCTGTGGGCAAATGGAGTACTGTTCCCTCAGAGAGCGCTGTAGCTTTTGGTTTTAGTTATTATTTGCAGCAGGCTATTGGTGTGCCTGTAGGTATCATTCGCTCATGCTGGGGTAGCTCAAGCATAGAAGGATGGATGCCTATAGAGCTTACAGCTAAGTTGCCTCACTTTGCCAAGAACATGAAAGAGTTTAAACAAAAAGATCATGGAAGGGTAACTAAGCTAATGAAATTGATGGAGGGCAAGTCTAATGCTGCGCAGAACATCAAAGGTACCGATAATATTTTTGTGAGAACTAGACCTAATATTTTATATAATGCTATGATGCACCCGTTGGCACCTTTTGCTATGAGGGGTATGGTATGGTACCAAGGTGAGGCAAATAGTAAAACCTTTGCTGACCATATGAATTATCAAAAAAGCCTTCCTATCTGGCTAAGGTCTTTACGTAAGCTGTGGGGACAGGATTTTCACTTTATGGCGGTGATGCTACCAGGTTTTGGAAAAATAATTACCAAAGGGAGTACCGAATACGATAGTCCTAAGGTGTTTTCTTGGTCGTCTTTTAGAGAAGCACAACTGGGGGTCCTAAAAGAACCAAAGACTGCCGTTTCTAACTCTATAGACCTTGGTCTTGTGGGCAATATACATCCAGCGGATAAAGCACCTATAGGAAAGCGTTTATCGCTTTTGGCACAAAAAAATATTTATAAGAACAATATTATAGCGCAAGGGCCTACATACAAAAAGTTCAAAATCAAAAAAGATAAATTTATTATCAGCTTTGAGCATGCAAGCGGATTAAAGACAAAGGATGGTAAGGCTCCTTCATCATTTTGGTTAGCTGGTGATGATAAAAAATGGTATAGAGCTAATGCAAAAATAGAAAATGAAGAGATCGTGTTAAGTGCTAAGGAAGTAGCTCTTCCTAAAGCGTGTCGCTATGCTTTTGCGGCTAAGCCTAATGTAAACCTAGTAAACAAAGCTGGATTGCCTGCATATCCTTTTAGAACTGATAAATGGCAATTAACAAAAAAATAAGTAGACAGATAAAAATAGCCGTTTTTTATCATAAGTATTTTTGGGCGACTACTTAAACAAAAGAGGTTGAATGTTAAAAGTTGTAGGTGCTGCTCTTCACAAACTTACAGCTTTTAACGTACCTTTAGCCACAAATAGTATTTAGTGAAAAATCAAGAAAAGCTAAAGCATAGCACGTGGTTTAGCTACCAATGACGTGTTTTATAACTCGTTGATTACCAGTGTATATATT
Organism: Cytophagales bacterium; assembly: GCA_011524675.1. GTDB lineage: Bacteria > Bacteroidota > Bacteroidia > Cytophagales > JAAEPT01 > WTJX01. Next base: position 776 of record WTJX01000605.1, on the reverse strand, counting down.
TCATTGAGTTAGAAAATCACAAGGCTGTAGCGTTAAGAAAATTGACCTTAGTCTTTTTTTAGATAAGAGCCAGCTAGTGGGGACCAACAAAAATCAAATGACAAACTTTTGATTTTTGTGATTTGGTATTTGTATTTTCGTCATTTTGCCTTTTTGTTTTTGAAAAAAAACGGGGGACTCGCAATGACTCACGCTGTTTTTTTTACTTTTCTTGCTAAGACTGTACACGCTATTATTTGAGCAGTAGGCAATGTGCTTTGGGTAATGATTTTTTACCCATAACTCATAATTCATAACCCATAACTCAAATTACTACAAAGCTAGCAAGAAGCACTTAGACAAGTTTACGACGAACTAAAATCGTACGTCATCGCGAGTGTAGCGACGCGATCCAGAATGATAAGCTAGAATCTTTCATGTCCTCACACCTATAGTTTAGCCTACTACCTTTAGTATAATGAGTTTTTAGCTTTTTCATACATAATTCATAACTCATAACCCATCACTCAATTAATCACTATCACCCCCTTCATTATTTTAATTTCTTCATTTTTTAAAAAGCCACTTTCGTGGAATGTAATCTAGCTGTGAATGTCAGTACGTCTTTAAGTCGGTACGTCAATAAGTCTTTCCTTCTTTTGTCTTATAGTCTTAATGTCTTATAATCTCAAAATCTTAAAACTTTGTTTGACTTTTGTTATTTGTTTCTTGGGGTTTTAACTCAATGTCGTTTAACTAAGGATTATCGAAAAATATGTCATAACGGCTTGTAATTC
>WTJX01000351.1 GCA_011524675.1 Cytophagales bacterium | reverse complement strand
ATTGGGGTAAGCTTCATACCTTCCACGTACAAAATTATCGACATAAGGCGCAAAGAGGCTATTCCAGTCGTAGGCAGCAGCTCTAGCCTCATAGTTATCGGGATCACCACTATTGACATGCTCTGCCCAGTAAAGCATTTTTTTGCAGTCTTTATTTTCTTGTTGCAAGACACTGGCTTGATTCAAGATTTTAGCTTTTATCGTTTGCTGCCATAGGTTCTTTTTGAGCGGTTCGCTTGCTTCTAGCTGAATGCGTGTTCGTTCGGTTTGTAGGCTATTGCCTTCCAAATTCAAAAACATAGCTTGTGGCATATGCTTGGCATCACAACTGATGACCGCCACATTATTGTCTATCAACTTTTGCATCAAAGCATGTGTATAGGTCAAGCGGTAATGATCTAGTACAAGTACCCCTATGTCTTCGATAGGTTTTTGAACAACCGCCCTTTCCTTCTCGGGAAAACGAACGATCATCTGTTCATCTTTAGTACTGAGGTAGGCTTCATTCCCAAAATAGAGTGTTTTTTTAATCATAATCGTTTTGTTTATCTTTTACGGATCTACACTAAGACCTGACAGCTTTTCAAAACCTGTCAGGTCTTTTTATCTTTCCTAGTCGATCCACTTCTAACTTCCAGCATCGATCAATTATTTTCAATGGATTCTCAAAGTCCATTGTCTTTGATATCATATCTTGGCTTTCAAACTCTCCGGTTTTCTTACCACTATCACCTTCTACACTATTCTTTTGACTTTTTATTAAAGTGGCAATACTTTGTTGAAGAAAATAACAGGTTTTACCTGACGCTCTTCTAAAGCAATAGATGTTATTCGCTTGCGCTGGTGTTAGCTCATTAAAATCAATTAAATGTGGTGATGCTATTTCTTCATCGGTAGGTACATAAACCAAATCATAAGGAGAGAGTGAAAAAAGGAATTCTCCTTTTATTGAATCCATCGAAAAAGGCATTTTTTCATTCATAGGCAAATGAGCATACTTTATTTGATGTTGAAGCGTATCCTTCAAAGGAATTACCTGCACATCTCTTTCATTTTGTTCATTGACATATACAGCAACATAAAGATTACTATCAGAGGCTGTCCCTACGAACTTGGCTCTTTTTTTCTCTTTCCTATTCTTTAGTTCAAAACCCTTGACTAGTGGAAAATCACTACCATCTGCATACCTTCTTACTTTATAGATTGGATGGTGAAATTTACCATCATTCAACGCTGTGATATGCTCATTCATATACCTTATGCCACTTTCATTAAATGCAATTTTATGTCGTTCAGTTTCATTTATATGACTGTACTTTTCAGCCTTGAGGTGATTCAATAAAATCTTTCTGATACCACTATCTGTTATCTTCTCAATCTTTTTCTTATTGAATGAGCTGTCTAAGAGTTCTCTTTTAGCAGTTGCATTTTTAGTCCAACAATAGACATCTATCTTTTTAATTTCTCTTTCATTATGAACGATTGGATTATCCTTAAAATATTTCTGAACCTTCTTTATATCAAAGTCAAATTCATTAACCTTCTGATCTATCAAATCCTTAATCTCACGCTCACAGATATCTTTTATCTTTTCTTCTTCAAGGATTTTACTTAACGACAAAGGCTCTTTTTCTTTGATTTCCACATAGCCAAAAGGGTTTTCTTCGTGCAATTGTTTCTTAATACTTAACCCATTTCCTTTGATTTGCTTTCTTAATTTTTTGACTGCTTTGCCTTCTTTATTACGGTTTATATTTCCTTCATTATCTTTATAAGACCAATAAAAGTTAGTGCTTTTGCTTATGACACGAATATTTTGCTTGAAGCTAACAACCGTTGTTTCAAGTTCATTTTTACAATCTTCGGTAAAGGATTTCCAAGGTTTGATAAAGACAGTAGTATATTTTCCTTCTTTATCTTTCTTTATCAAAGTAGGACGTAATTTGTATTTCTCTTCTTTATTGTCAAGGGTATGCAAGTACCTAATGTGTTCAGGAGTAGCGCAAGCAATCACTAAGGCGTCTAAAGCATGATGCCTATGATCTAGCCTTTTCTTTCCTTTGCAAACGCCTTTGCTTTTACCATCTATTTTTAATGGAATAACGTTCTTCACCTTTTTAGTTTCAGGGTCAGTCACTCTCAGTTCGTTCGGTATCCCCTCTTCATCCAAAATCTGCCCCATCCTTTCAAAACGTGGTGTCAACAAACTATCCCATACTTGAGGTAAGCCCCAATCACTTTTCAGTTTGTGCGTTACTTTACCTGTAAGAGACAAGACATTTTTATGGATAATCTCTTCGCCTTTCTCCTCTTGCACTAGTTTTCTCATCAGCCCAAGCACCAGTTTATTGATGTAGCGAGTATCATTGATTTGTCTTTCAATAAAGCTCTCGGGTACTTCTTCACTAAGTAGGTTCTCTCTTTTCTTTGACCCTTCTGGAAAAAGCTTGCCTATAAGTTCTTCATATTCCTGTAACCTTAAGGTAGCCCCCACACGCTCACTTGCTTGCTCTCCTCCCTTTTCTTTAATATACGCCATAGCTGTCCTTGCTCCTTTGTGTGGACTATTGACATCTCTTTCACAAAGCACTTTATTAGACATTGAATCATCATAATACCTTGACTTGGGTAATATATGGTCTATATCGTAATACTCCTTTGAAAACAGTTTACTCAGAGGAATAGGCATACCAGTATAGGGAGACACATACTTTTGATCTAGCCACAGCCTATAAGTTAAAATTTCATCCGTAGTAGGCTCTACTTTATTACGGATAGTCTTTATTTCTTTAAATTCTTGAAATCCTTCTTTAGACTCATCATACCCCTTCTTAGACTTACTTTTAAACTTTAAATC
>WTJX01000368.1 GCA_011524675.1 Cytophagales bacterium | reverse complement strand
ACAGCGGATAGCCTGACCCGAAGGGAAACGCCCTAACTTCGTAAAGTAGAACTAAAAAACACCTTAAAACACCTTGATTTTAAGTTAGGGCTTTTTAAAGCTCAATATCACCTAGAAAGTTATCTGCATCAGTATCAAAATATATGCTTTCTATGTCACTGTCAACTTCTATGAAATCGTTGAATTGAACATCTATGTCATTACTAGAAGCGGAAGCGTAAATGTCTAATACATCATCTTCATATACAGACAAGTAATTAAGAATCTCTTCATTAGAGAACGAAGAAATATCTGCTTGCTTGCTTTCATGCGTGTTCCAAAACATAAAAATACCTATGAGTATCGCAGCAAAAGGTAAAGCATATTTTAAACCTATAGTGGTAAACAAATAAGATACATCTAATTTGTTACGTGTTTTTGCAGAGGTTTTAGCCTGAATGATACTAGGTAACTCATGAAAATAACCATCAGGTACATGAAAAGAAACGTCTTTGTTAATCTCTTCTAAGCTAATATGTTGTTTTTTCTTTTCCATTAGTGCTATTTTGACCAGTTTTTGTAAATATGGTTTAATCTTTGTTTAGAAAAGATTCGATTTTTTTAACCGCATGATGATAAGACGCTTTCAATGCTCCTACAGAAGTACCCAAAATTTCGCTTATTTGGTCATATTTCATTTCATCAAAGTATTTCATATTAAAAATAATCCTTTGCTTATCAGGCAATAAAGCAATGGCTTTTTGAAGTTTGAGTTGTACCTCATCGCCAGAGAGTTGTTCCGAAGCGGTAAGCTTATTGATAAGCTCTTCATTAATTTCTGATCCTCTGCCAAACAATTTTCGTTTCTTCTTTTGTAAGAAACTAAGGCTTTCGTTGGTAGCAATCCTATAAATCCAAGTATATAGCGAAGATTGTTGGTTAAACTTATGCAAGTTCTTCCATATCTTTACAAATACATCTTGAGTGATATCGTTTGCATCTTCATGCTCATATACGATCTTCCGTACATGCCAATACACCTTTTCCTGATACTTTCTTACAATGAGGTTGAAAGCATAATTCTTTGAGTCAGGATGGTTAAATTTTTCTAAAAGTTCCTTGTCTTGCAATATAAGTCATTTTGAAAACTACCAAATATAAGGGATTAGAAATATAAATACGTACTTTATATATAGTAAAGCAAAAACTAAATTACTGCTGAATAGTACGAAGTATAAAGTACCAAGTACCACGATAAGGAAAGCATTAAAAAAAGATAGTGTGCTGACTTTTAAGTACTCAAACAACTTAAAAGAAAACATTCTTTGTATTTCGTACTTTGTACCCAATGCAGACTTTTGTAAAAAAAAAACCGAATAATCGAATTTTAATGTAAGCTAGCTTCTTATCTACTATATAATTGATAAGCATTTTCCATGAGCTTTTGGCTTTTAGATATTAGTAGTTAGCTTTTTTGTCCCTTGTCCCTTCATAATATGGGTTGACACGCTACCTACCTAAAGTCTAAAGATTGTTAACTTTTTTACTCGTCTCTCATAACTCATAACTCATAACTCATAACTCATCACTCATTACCCCATGCAACTCCCTGTTTGTATAATAGTGTTCCTTGTGTTATCGTCAGAGGAGAATTAATATTGTTATGATATAGTCCGCCAGTCCCTAAGCCCTGAGGCATAGACACCTCTTTTGATGCCGTATATTGGGCGATGGCATTCAATCCTATGTTAGATTCCAAGGCAGAAGTCATCCACCAGCCTATATTCATTTCCTCAGCTAGTTGTATCCACTCATTACAAGTAGCAAAGCCACCAAGCAAACTAGGCTTCAAAATAATATAGTGAGCTAGGGTTTCTTCCAATAGCTTTTTTTTCTGCTCCATTCTTACCACTCCAATCAATTCTTCATCTAGCGCAATGGCAACAGGTGTTTTGCTACATAAGCTACGCATCAGTTCGGGCTGTTTTGTTGCGATAGGTTGCTCAATAGAATGTACTTGCAAGTCCCCTAAAGCTTCCAATACAGGCATTACATTACTTTCATCAAAAGCACCATTCGCATCTACACGCAATGTCAGCTCCTCTGCACTAAACTCCTCACGCATAGCTTTAAGCAAGCCATACTCCGTAGCCCAATCAATAGCCCCTATTTTCATTTTGATGGTACGAAAGCCCTTCGCTATCTTCTCCCTAATCTGTTTTCTCATAAAGTCCTCATTACCCATCCATACCAAACCATTGATAGGAATAGGAAACTCCTTCGTAGAGAAAGCTGTCTCAAACAGGATTTTGTTTCCACCCTTATAAAAGTCCATAAGAGCCATTTCCAGACCAAAATAAATACTTGGATAATGCTCAAGAGCCAATTGATCCAAAAAAGCATACATCTCAGTAATGCTCACAGGAATAGCGTACAGCTCAGTACATACACGTCTTAGCTTTTCTTCGTAGGCATCAAACGCACTTTGTGTAGGTGTTTCTATGCTCAGCCCAATCAAAGGGCTAGCTTCTCCAGTGCCCGTTCGCTCACCATCAGAGATGAAAATGAAATAAGTAGCCTTGGTTTTGAGTACCCCTCTAGAAGTACCAGCATCAAACGTGAATTGTAAGATGTGTTTTTTGAAATGACAATTGATCTTTTGCATAAAATAATATATAGTAAAGCAAAAACTAGTAAATAATCAGTTAAGCAAGTTTAGCTCTTTTGCTGGTAAAGAAATGGTAAAGGCTAGGTTTTTTCATGTTACTTTTCCTTAGATGAAAAGTAACCAAAAATCAAGCCTGTGGAGCTTCCTTATCCAGTAAATAAGTCGAAAATCGGGAACAAAATTAAACTCTCTTCGTTCAAACAGTAATTTTGTTCTGTCC
>WTJX01000262.1 GCA_011524675.1 Cytophagales bacterium | reverse complement strand
GTAGAGACTTCTTTGAACGCTTGAAACAATGGGTAACAGGACAGAACAAAAGCAGTTTTTATACAAAAGAAGTGAGAACAGCTTTTAAAATGAGTCCTAAGACCCTATCAAGGCATTTAAAAGACCTTAATCATCATGATTATATCTCAGTAATAGGAGGTTCAAAAGCCCGAGGTTATGAGTATGAAATACGAGCGCAACAAGAATACGATAGTCTTAAAAAGAGCATCGGCAATGCCTTAGATCAAGCTTTGGGACAACTCCAAATAGAGCTAGAAAGCAAAGGGAATGTAGCTTAAAAGCATAAATAACCGCTAGCTGAGGCTCTCGGCACTACCTCAGTACCTTAGTAGTACCTCAGTAGCTTTAGTGAGGTGCTTAAACAGCTGTAAATCAGCAGGTTAAACCCAGTAGGTCAGTGCCTCACAGAAATGAGTAAGCGGGCTTTTTTTATTCAAGATAAAAGAGCAAAAAAGCACCAAATAATCGCCCGCCGAGGCTCTCGGCACTGCCTCAGTACCTCAGTAGTGCCTCAGTAGCTTTAATGAGGTACTTAACTAACTATAAACCAATAAGTTAAACCCAGTAAGTCAGTACCTCACAGAAATGAGTAAGCGCACAAAAGTCGAGAGGCTCGACACCCAATAAAACAGTAATAATAATGACCCGTTACTATGAAAAACAAGTAGAAAGCTTTAAGAAAATACTAGACACACTCGGTTACGCCACGGCTAAAAGCTACGAAAGAAAACTAGCTTATTTTTTCACTTGGTTAGTGAAAAACAAGATTTACCAAATAGAAGACATCCAATTTACAGACCTACAAAACTATGTGACCCACCTACTACACAAACCCAAAAAAGGAGGTGGAGCGTTATCCATAAGCTATGTACAAGGGAATTACGCAGCCATAAAGCTATTTAATGAGCATCGCTGTAAACTGGGCGAAGCTCCTTTTATACTCAAAAAAGTAAATATCCCTAGCAGAGAAGAAACAGAGACAGAAGTACTAAGCCTAGACCAAATCAAAAAGCTCTATGCCGTAACAGACAACAGCCCCCAAGGCTACCAAGACAGGGCGATACTATCTTTACTCTATGGCTGCGGTTTACGGATCACAGAAGCTCAAAAAATAGAGTTACATGAAATCTATTACGCAAAAGAATTGCTTTACGTCAAGCCTAGCAAAAATGGAAAATCAAGGTACATTCCTATCAATGAGGTCATACAAAGAGACTTGAAGGAGTACCAAGACTATGCACGTAAAATCTATGCAGACCCAAAGTATAAAAACACCTCCTTTTTACTAAGTACAACAGGGAAGCCTATTACTAAAGACCGCATCAATAAGCGTTTAAAAGCACTTGCAGAAGAAGCTAAAATAACACAAAGGATATACGCTCACTTATTGCGTCATAGCATCGCGACACACCTTTTACAAGCAGGAATGGACTTAGAGGACATTAGTACTTTCTTAGGGCATAATAGTTTACGATCAACAGAAGTATATACCCACATAGTAGAACAACTAAAACATGACCCGCATGGCGGGAGCGAATAAACGAAGGTTAAACTAGCTCACAATACATAATGACATGTCAAAAACACAAACTCTGACTTTAAACACATGAATCCAATTGATTATGATAGCTACCTTACCTACTTAGAGGAAAAAGGATATTGCCTAAAAGGAAGGAAGCTAACACTAACAGAATTACGCTACTTAGAAAATTGGGTAGTAAAAAATAAGTTAGCTCTTAATGAATTGACTTACGAAAATGTACTTGACTATATTGACTATTTACAGCAGCAAGGGACTAAACAGGCTACAATTAAAGTTAAACTAGGTAAGCTGTCGCTTTACTATCAATACAAAGAATGGGACAACCCTTTTTTAAGTATTAACATTAGAGGAATCAAAGAGGAACAATCCTTTTTACTGACAGAAAAAGAACTAGACCGTATTTATGAAGAATGGGTAAACCCTAGCGAAATAGGACACTTTAAATATAGTCATCAACTCATTTTAGGCTTATTTATTTATCAAGGACTAGTAGAGTTAGACATCGTAAACCTACGTTTAGAGGATATTGACCTAAAGAAAGGAACGATTTACATACGCCCAAGTAATTACAGGAAAAGAGGTAGGACGCTAACATTACAGGTCTTTCAAATCTTAGCTTTTTATGAATACATAGAAAATTATAGAGGCATAGGCTACCATCTACAAACAGGAATAAAAGCCAATAGTGAAAAGTTGTTTTGCCCTAACTGTGACAAACGCCACCGCATCACAGCACAAACGAAAGAGATTAATAAACAGCTTAGAAACCTATATCAAAAAGAGTTGGGTATTAAGAAAGCGAGTCAGTTACAACAAAGTAGGTTGGCGATCTGGATACAGCAGCACGGCATTAGAAAGGCGCAGTATTTATCGGGTTACAAAAGTATAAAGACCTTAGAGCGGTATCAAAAGGAGAATGTACATTACTTAAAAGGTAAGGTCTTAAAGTATCATCCTTTGGGGTGAAAATAATATTAATAATATTAGAATAGTACAATTGAAGGGCATAGTAGCAATAATAGATAAAGCCGATAATTGAACATAGGTTTTACTTGTTAAACATGTTAATAAACATATTTAAATAAAAAAAAACTTTATTTTTTAAATAAATTTTAATTTAATAACTGTTTTTCATCTATTTAAGATAAAAAAGTACTGGCATCCGACTAAATTTTAAATAAAGAAAAATACGCCTATACTCTTCATAATAAGCGATTTTTCAAAAGTATGAAAACACCCCTTATTTTATTCATCAAAAATAAAGTCTGTAGGGGGATAAAGTAATTATACCGTATAGCTTATTATAAAG
>WTJX01000273.1 GCA_011524675.1 Cytophagales bacterium | reverse complement strand
GAGAAAAAAATTATTTCCGACATCCCTTTTTTTCACGCTGATATTGAGAATATGTTTTTAGCGATGAAGTTAGAAAAAGAATGGTCTTATGAGGGGTTAGAAACAGAAGTTGTGATTGCTCACAATATCACAAAGCTAGAAAATGATGCTGTATTTATTAGTAAATTAGGTTCTTCGGAATTGTACGATTTCTCGTCTTATTTTTCTGATTCAAAACTAAAGCATGACAAGGTAGATGAAGATTTAGGAATACCTATAGGAAGAATTAATAGAATACAGCTGAATGATACTACTGAATATTATCTATCTAAAGGCAAAAGAAATAAAGCAGGAGAGTTTGTAGGCTTTATCTCACACTACCTCATCAAAAAAGTAACTACCACTGAGGGGCACTCCCTTCTTTTCTTGTTGGCAGGTAGAGATGGTGAAAGAAAATACATCAATGAAAGGTTTTTTGATAAGCCGTTTCAAAAAGAAATTTTGGATAGTTTTGAAGGTGATGTTCCTGATGAGTTTGAATTGCTCATAAAAACACTAGGCAGTGATCGTTTGACTTACAACCATAAGGTTGTCTACAATAGTACTTGGGACGAGGAAAAACAATTAAGGATGTTTAAGTGATTTTTTTGTGATCCTAGTATAGCTTGCATTAGGGTTAAATTGTTTTTTCTTTGCTTAATTACCATTGTAACTGCGAAGTATAAAGAAAGTACTATTCTTTGTGCTTTGTAGTTGAAACACTTAACTATATTAATTATAGTTGTAATAATTTTATTAGAAATTTTGTTTATAAAGAAAAAAGTTATACATTAGTTATTGTAAATCAAACAGTAAGAAAATGAAGGTACAATTATTAAGTTTTGCATTGAGTATAATTCTCTGTGCAAATGAAATATTTGCAAAAACAAATAATACAATAGATCCTAAAGTATATTATGTGTCTTTGGCAAGAGGAAAGTCAATACCATCCAAACCCATTAAAGAATATACGCAAGAGGAAGCTACGTCAAAAACTGTAAGAATCACCATCCATACTGACAAAAAAGGGCAGGAAATTGTAGGGATAGGTGGTGCTTTTAATGAAATAGGAGGAGAAGCGCTCATGTCTTTGTCACCTAACTTACAAGATGAAGTAATGAATAATCTATTCGGAAAGGAAGAAGGTAATTTTGCTTTTTGTAGAACAGCCGTAGGAGCAAGTGATTTTGGCTTTGATGCTTATAGTTATTCTGAGGTAAAAGACGATTATAAGATGAAAAAATTCTCTATAGAGAGAGAAAAAAAATCAGTGATCCCCTATTTACAGCAAGCTTATAAACACAATCCAAGTCTTCAAATCTTTGCTTCTCCTTGGAGTCCTCCAGCTTGGATGAAACAATCTGGTTTTATGGATAGAGGAAACGAATTCGAAGAGAAAAATACACTTATAAAAGAAGAGAAAATATACAAAGCTTATGCCCTCTATTTTTCCAAATATATCAAGGCTTACACCAAAGAAGGGATCAAGATAGATCGCTTAGTAGTACAGAATGAAACAGATGTGAATAGTAAATACCCTACTTGCTATATGAAGGCAGAAGAGATGGGAGATTTTATTACAGGTTATTTAAAACCACAATTCAAGAAAGATAAGATAAAGACCCAAATTTGGGCAGGTTCGTTTAGAGGAATAGACAAAGACAATGCTACACATGCTATGGATTTTGTTTCTAACAAAGAGTATATGGAAGCAGTAAGCGGTGTAGGAATTCAGTATTACAGTAGTTACCCTATAGAAGGCTTATTTGATAAAGTACCTAACCTAAAATTGATGCACACAGAAGGTATCTGTTATAATGGAGCTAACTCCATAGTACATGCGTACAATAGATTGACCGAGGTAGCCAAATACCTAAGTAAAGGCGTTCAAAACTTTTGCTATTGGAATATGATTTTGAATGAGGAAAGTAAAAGCGGCTGGGGATGGAGACAAAACTCTCTCATCAAAATAGATAGAAAAAACAAAAAGATCATTTATAATCCAGACTATGCTGTCATGAAATTGCTTTCTAAGTTTATCCCTAAAGGTGCTGTATTGTTAAATAATTCGAGTGCAAGAGACCATATCACTGTCTTAAATGATGGACATGTGGCTTTGTTTGTAGCGAACAGAGAAGGAGGAGCAAAAAGATATGACATCACAATGAATGGTAAAAATCATTCTGTCAATGTTCCTGCCTTCTCTATGTCTGTAATAATATTAGACGCTAAATCATAATATATTTAGAGGGCTGTATGGTTACCACCTATAAAAAGGGCATTGCAAAAATTTAGTTTTGCAATGCCTTCTTATTCTTAAGTAGGCGGACAAAAATAATTGTGTTTTAAAAAACGAGTGATTTTAGTTCAGGTCAAGGCAGAAAGCAAAGCTTTAGCAAGCTAAAGCGCGTATTTCTAACGATGAGATGAATTAAAATAGCCGTTTTTTATTATAAGTATTTTTGGACGACTACTTATTCCTATTTAATCATTAATTTGGTTACACTTCCGCTATTGATATCTCTCAATAAGTACAAGCCAGTCTTCAACCCAGAGACATCTATGTTATTGTCTGTAGTAGTAATAGTTTTTGATATTACGCTTATACCTTCCATAGAAATAAGTTCAAGGGTAATACTTTTTATACTTTCTACTAAAGAAATCGTTAAGTCGCCATCAAGTACAGGATTGTTTAGCGATACCTTGCCTTCTTCAAACAGGTCACTCCCAAGGTTACTAATGATACTACCGTTATTGCTAACGATATTATACCAGTCAAACTTAACAGTGGTAGCACCTGTATTGGTAATAGTAACGGTATAGACAGAATCTTCTCTGAATTTAATCTTTTGGTAAGCAGGAATTTGATAACCCGTTCCCGTACCCGATGCATCTGATACAATAGTAGTGTTAAAAGGATATGCTACAGTAATCTGTGCGCCAGATACACCGTCTTCTTGATTTTGAAAAATAGGTCTGAATTCAAGTTCTACCGTATCTGCATCTGTATTAGGCGCAGCAGTGAAAGAAGGAATAGTAAAGTTAAAAGTTACATAATCTCCAATAGCTAATGTCTTTACTAGAATAGGACTCATCGTATGGTCTTCACCATTCACTGTTTTTTCTACAATTTCAGTTAAATCATAATCTAAATTACCTTTCAAGGTTTGAGCCTGCGCTATAGATACTGTGATTGCTGTGAATAATATAGATATAATTGTTCTCATAATTAAATAAAAGTTAAAATGCGCCATGCTTATATTTTTTTCGCTTGGCGTTGTAAATGATTTGACGCAATATGTGCTTTTTACATACTTTAAAACTGTTAAAACGTGCTTGTAACAGTTCTGTTCAGTATTAAATGTTTGATTATGAGGGTATTATGTTTTTTCTTGAAAATATAAGAATGACGATAAAAACATGTTTTATAGTTTATTTTTAAACGTATTTCTATCACTTTATGCTGTTTTTCTACTATAATACAAAGTAGAATGGGGAGCGTTGGAGTAGTGATAAGTGCTAAGTTAAGCCAAAAACAAGGTGTCCTATTTGCTTTACCGAATAGATACGATACAAGCATTGTTTTACATTTTTTTTTTGCAGTTCTTTGTTAGTTAAGAGTGTAGTAAAACGATCGTTTTCTATTTGAAGGCTTTGCATAACTAAGATTTTGTGCTTAGTCAAGGCTTTTAAAATGTTGTATCACGCTGAATAAGTGCAAAAGATGGTTTTGCAGAGCCTTCAATTTGTTCGTTCTTATTTTTAGCATGAAATCAAAATGTCAACTATGCTCTTTGTTAGGGGGGAGATCATGTGTCGTTGGAGATTTGTATATCCTCAAATCTCTTTAAGTCTTCATATCTCTTGTATCAATCAAACTTCTTTGTTGGAATGAAAGACATACTACAGAAAAGTAAAACAATACTTCTTTTTTTTGCATTAGTACTTAGCAATAGCCTTTATGCACAGTTCATGCAAGGCTTTAGCTTTACCACATATACCAAAAAAGACGGTTTAGCCTTCAATCAAGTTAACTGTTCATATCGTGATTCGGAAGGTTTTTTATGGGTAGGAACACGACATGGCTTATCATGCTATGACGGCTATCGTTTCCAGAACTATTTTCACGATCATAAAGACCAAAGTTCATTGTCAGGCAATGATATCAGCTGGGTAGAAGAAGATATCAATGGTGATATTTGGATTGCTACATGGGGTGGTGGTGTTTCTGTTTTCAATAAAAAAACAAAAAAGTTTACGCGCTATACCAACCAAAGTGAAGAGATCAAACTACCTGGAGACGGTATCGTAAGGTTACTTCACTGTGATGACAAAGGAAAGGTATGGATTGCAACCAATTCAGAAGGGATCTTATGCTTTGATATCAAAAAGCAAGAAATGAAAGCCATGCCTTCCTACGGAGAAAAAAGTATCTGTAGTTTGACCACTATCGAAGACAACCGTCTGCTTGTGGGGAGTTGGAACACCATGCTTGATTATCAAATATTAGAAGATACCCTCAAGGACAACAAAACATACGTTATCAATCATCCACGCGCTGTACTTGATATGAGTGAAGATGAACTTTTGATAGGGGCAAATGAAGGATTGTACCGCTTTAATTATACCTCTCAACAGCTAGAACAAATCATTAAGACCAAGGATGTCGTAGGCTTAGCCAAAGAAAAAGAAGGAGTGCTATTAGCCACTACTGCTGGGCTTGCCCTCTACCAGCAGCATAGCAATGCACTACAATGGATCAATAAAGAGCTAAGCATCACCCATCTATTTCATGATAAAAAAGAAGACATATTTTGGTTATCGACCTCTTTTGGTTTGGTCCGTTGTGAACGAAGACCAAGCGTCATCAAGCAGCACCTATTGAACGAAAAGTTTATTAATATACTTCCGTTGAATGACGATACGTTTCTTTCGATAACCAATCATTCACTCATCATCCACGACCAAGAACAAATTCTTGAAACGCTTTTCACATTTCCTACCGCCTACTTTGCCCACTTGATTAAGTTGAGCGAAAGATACTATATGTTTACCAAAGAAGAAGAACTATTCTTGGTGGATATACAGACCAATAGCATAGAGCGAAAAAAATACCCTCATTTTGTCAAATACCTCTTTTATGATGCTAATAGGGGGAAAATATACCTCACCACGAGCATTGCAGTCATCGAATATAGCCTAGAGATAGAGAGTTTTAGCTTGACAGACGAAAAGAAAATTTCGATCGGGGAATATACCCGAAACAAAATAGAACTATATATTCGCAACATACAGCAAGATGCACAAGGGAACTTATGGATAGGGATGTACAATGCAGGCTTGCTTAAGCTCAATATGCAAGAGCAAACCGTAAAAATGGCGTTAGGAACAGAGAATCTATTTATTGAAAATATTTCTTACGATGACGCAAACCAAAAAATATGGATAAGCAGTAGGGAAGGACTTATGTATATGGATCTCAGTACTCCCACACCTACAACCTCAGATTATCTCATAAAGAATAATTGGCTTACGCTCATAGAGCAAGACGACAATATATTGTGGTTAGGTTCATACGATGGTATCATACGCTATGATATTTCCAGCTCGCAGTATAATTTGTTTCAAGATGAAAGCATCATGAAAAAGCTGATATCGCATAAATCATTTAAAACACAAGATCGTATTTATGCGCTGTTTACTAGAAAAGGCTTCGCCTCCATAGATCGTAAGCTTACAAAGCAAAAGAAAAAACAAGTGCATCCTTTTGTAAACGTATTGGCTACCCCTAGACAAAAGTTTTTGTCCTTTGACCAAGAATTGATACTGCCACATAATGAAAATAATATCAGTATTTCGTTTTCCTGCATAGACTTTCAATACCAAGATGAGCATATCTTTCAGACACGCATAAGCAAAGACAAAGCATGGGTAGATCATTTTGCCAGTAGCCCAAGGGTTGTCAATTATGGTGATATTACCCCTGGTGAATATGAGTTTCAGCTAAGGCTAAAAGATAGTGAAGAAATTACCAGTTTAGCTTTCACTGTCTTGCCACCTTTTTGGAAGAGTAACTATGCTTATTTGCTTTATAGCATAATAGTATTGGGTACTTTGTTACTAGCCTATTGGTCCATGAAGAAAAGGGAAAGGCGCAAAAACCAACTCAAAGAGCAGCTGATCCGTGTGGAAGAAGAAAAGAAATATAGCAAGCTACGTTGGAGGTTGTTTACAGATATATCCCACGAAATCAAAACACCACTGACCCTTATCATTAGTCCGCTAGAAGAGTTTGTAAGAGGAAAGAAAGAGCAAAAGTTAGACCTAGGTACAGCACAGCTCGTCCTGCGCAATGCAGAAAGACTAGAAGAACTCGTAAAGCAATTGCTAGACTTTAGAAAGGTAGAGTCAAATATGCTTAAGCTCAACATACAGCAAGAAGATGTAGTGATGAATATACGCATCATCAAAGAATCTTTTCAGTCTCTTGCAAATCAATACGAATTTGATTTTCAGTTTCATACAGATACAGAAAGCTATCAAGGCTATTTTGACAAAGATATACTAGAGCGCATCATCATCAACCTACTTTCCAATGCTTTCAAATACACCCCTCCACAAGGCAAGATAAGTATAGGGCTACAAGTCAATGAAGCAGAAGAGCAAATACTTATCAACGTAAGCGATACAGGCGTAGGTATAGACGAAGACACTCAAAAAGGACTTTTTGAGCGTTTTCATGGCAAAGGAGATGTACAGTCAGAAAAGTTTTCCAGCACAGGCTTAGGGCTTTCACTGGTCAAAGAGCTGATACGTTTTCATCATGCTACCATAGACTTTGAAAGCCAGCCCAAAGAAGGTACGGTATTCAAGCTAAACATACCACTGTCAAAAGTATTTTATGAAGAACGTAATGCACAGTTTGTAAAGGAAGAAGAGCAAGCACCTGAGCAGACCGAAAGAAAAGAAGAGACTACAGAAGAAAAGCTTACCATTCTCTTGGCAGAGGACAACCAAGATATCCATCACTACCTTAAAAATGAGCTAGGCAAGCACTATACCATAGTACCTTTTACCAATGGATATGATGCTAGTATGCAAGTAGAAAAGGTCATGCCAGATCTAGTACTCAGTGACATTATGATGCCTCGTATGACTGGAATAGAGCTATGTCAAAAAATAAAGTCTTCAGAAAAGACAAGCCATATTCCCGTGATCTTACTCACAGCCAAAGGCTCGCACGACAATAAAATAGAAGGGCTAGAGTCTGGTGCAGACGACTACATCAAGAAGCCATTTCGTCTAGAAGAGGTGAAGGTGCGTATAAAAAATGTGATCCTTACGCGTCAAAAGCTACAAAGTAAATTTAGTAAAGAGGTCATACTTGAAGGCAAAACCATTCATTCCGATTCACTCGACGAGCAGTTTATCAAAAAAGCGATGGAAGTAGTAGAGAAGCATATCGAAAACCCAAAGTTTGACAATCAATTGTTTTGTCAAGAAATAGGGTATGGCAAGACACAGCTATATACCAAGATCAAAGCCTTAACAGATATGTCTCCAAATGAGTTTATAAGAGTCATAAGACTAAAAAGAGCAGCGGTACTCATCAAACAAAGAGCCGCCAATATTTCTGAGGTAGCCTATATGGTAGGCTTTTCTAGTGCCAAATATTTTAGTACTTGTTTCAAAGAACTCTTTGGCAAGTCTCCAAGACAGTATCAGAACGATGAAGATTCAGCTAATGAGTAACTATTGAATCTTGAAATTCAATAGTTAGTATTAAGTCGTTAGTACAAAGGTTATCTAATAGAAGGCTTTGCAAAATCATTTTTTGCACTTATTCAGCGTTATACAAAATTTTAGTTATGCAAAACCTTCTAATACTAATGACTGTCAAATATTCATTCTTGATCCCATCCTACATATTGGCTTGTTGCTATAAATAGACTAAGCGCTATTTTTAGCAACGCTCTACTTTCTTAATCCACGCTATTCTCCCATTCATTTTTTCATTGCTTTAATTTTTTCATTTTTTTACAGCCACTTTCGTGGAATGGAATCCAGTTTTTTTACGTTCTGCTATCTTTTTATCCTGCCCAGCCCTCTCGGTCTAAACTTCTATATTGTATAGCTTCGGCAATATGTTCTGGTTTGATCTGTTCAGCGCCTGCTAGATCGGCGATAGTACGTGCTACTTTGAGTATTCTGTCGTAAGCTCTTGCAGAGAGCCCAAGCTTTTGCATGGCTGTTTTTAGTAGTTTTTTTGCCAACTCATCAATAAGGCATATCTTTTTTATCATCTGGGAAGGCATCATAGCATTGGAGTGTATGTGTGTAGCGTCGAGAGCCTTAAACCTTGTATGCTGTACCTCTCTAGCTCGTATGACTCTCTCTCTGATGGTCTCACTACTTTCGGCTTTCTCATTGCCCGTCATTCGGTCAAAAGAAACGGGATTTACTTCTATGTGCAAGTCTATTCTGTCTAGCAAAGGACCGCTTATTTTACTCATATACTTGTGTACTGCTGCTGGTGAGTCTGGGTGTGGCTGACCAGGCACATAAAAATCACCAGAAGGGCTAGGGTTCATACTGGCAATGAGCATGAAGTTGGCAGGAAAAGACACCGTTCCTTTGGCACGTGATATGGTAACATGTCGCTCTTCAAGCGGTTGCCTCATGACTTCTAGTACGGTACGTTTAAACTCTGGTAGTTCATCTAAGAATAAGACTCCATTATGTGATAATGATATTTGCCCTGGTTGAGGGATGTTACCTCCACCTACTAGAGCTACATCGCTAATGGTATGGTGTGGTGAACAAAAAGGTCTGTCTGCGATGAGTGAAGAGTTGACAGGAAGTTTTCCTGCCACAGAGTGTATCTTGGTTGTTTCCAAGGCTTCGGCAAGGCTCAATGGTGGTAGGATGGTAGGCAATCTTTTGGCTAGCATGGTTTTCCCTGAACCTGGAGGGCCTACCATAATGACATTGTGCCCTCCTGCGGCGGCTACTTCCATCGCCCTCTTGATGTTGTCTTGTCCTTGTACGTCAGAAAAGTCAACGTCAAAACTATTTTGATTGTACGCAAATAAATCTCTAGTATCTCTAAATAGGGGTTTGATTTCTGATACACCTTCTAGGTAGTCTATGGCTTGTTGTATGTTTTCTACTCCTATGACATCCAAGTCATTAACGATGGCAGCCTCCTCTGCATTTTCTTTGGGTAAGATGAAGCCTTTGAAGCCATGCTTTCTTGCTTCTATGGCAATGGGTAGGCTTCCCTTGATGGGACGCAATACGCCGTCTAATGCCAACTCTCCCAATATCACATACTGCTCTAAGGTAGCTCCTACTATTTGATTGGATGCTTTCAAGATAGACAAGGCGATGGGTAAGTCATAGGCAGAGCCTTCTTTGCGCACATCTGCGGGAGCTAAGTTGACCACTACCTTTTGTCTAGGCATTTTATATTCCAAATGCTTTAAAGTAGATTCTATCCGTTGTTGACTTTCTTTGATGGCATTGTCTGGTAGTCCAACTAAAAAAAAATGTGTCCCTTGTACTATGTTTACTTCTACTGTAATGATGCTTGCATCTACACCATAGGTAGTGCCTCCAAATGTCTTAGCCACCATGAACGTAATATTTTATTAATTAATCGCTGAAAGTACTAAGTTTTTGGCATATTATTATATTATTTCTAGAAAATTGATTCTTTTTGTTGCTGATCGGCTATTAAGTATTCACGCTTAGCTTTTTTAGTAATGAGTCCATAGTCTATGGTCAACAGTCAATAAGTTTTTGGCTTTTTTGAAAAGAGTTATATTCTGTGTGATCTTTAATGAAATAAATGCTTTTTACTTTATAGCTAATGGAGGCTTTCGTAAAAGCTATA
>WTJX01000450.1 GCA_011524675.1 Cytophagales bacterium | reverse complement strand
TTTGTAAAAACCCGAATAATCGAATTTTAATGTAAACTAGCTTCTTATCTACTATGCTACGCACAAATCTCGCTTAGCTCTAACCATCTCATTTCTTTTTCTTCTAAACTGTCGTTGATCTCACCAATTCTCAGCGACCATTGGTTTATTTTTTCAAAATCAGCTTCTCCACTCCCTATTTTCTCTTCCAATTCCTTCTTTTCTTTTTCTAAAACAGGGATTTCTTTTTCTAAGGTCTGAAACTCTTGTTTTTCTTTATAGCTTGCTTTGGCTTTGGGGGTAGAAACTGTTTTTTCTTTTACCTCAGTAGGTTTTGTTTGCTTGTTTTTCTTTTCTTGTTTTAGTTTTGCTTTCTTAAAATCTAAGTAGTCTGTATAGTTTCCATTGAAGTCTAGTATTTTTCCTTCTCCTTCAAAAATGAACAAATGATCTACGAGCTTATCTGTAAAATAACGATCGTGCGAAACGATGATAAGGCAGCCTGGAAATTTGGCTAAGAACTCTTCAAGTACATTTAGGGTGTCTATATCCAAATCATTAGTTGGCTCATCTAGGATAAGGAAATTTGGATTGGCAACTAATACTTTGAGCAATTGTAGTTTTTTTCGTTCACCCCCACTTAGTTTTTCAATGTATGTGTATTGCTTTTCAGCATCGAACAAAAACATTTCTAAAAATTTGGAGGCGGAGACTTCTTTGCCATCGTCTAGCTTGATGTACTCGGCGATCTCTAATACTTCGTCAATGACTCTGTTGGTATTGGTGAGGCTCTCTGAGTGCTGGGTAAAATAACCAAACTGTGTCGTGATACCTGCTTCTATTTCTCCAGTATCGGCGGTTAATTTTCCTGTGAGTATATTCAAGAAGGTAGATTTTCCGACTCCATTTTCGCCTATGATAGCCAAACGTTCCCCACGTTGGAAGGTGTAAGTAAAGTTGTCTATCATACAACGCTCACCGAAGTGTTTGTTTATGTTGCTTACTTCTAAGATTTTTTTTCCTTGGCGTGAAGTTTTTACAGGGATTTCTAAGCTGGTTTTACTTATGTTTTGCTTGGCTTTTGCTTTTATCTCTTTAAAGGCATCTACTCTATACTTAGCTTTTGTTCCTCTTGCTTTGGGTTGTCTTCTGATCCAGTCTAGTTCTTTTTTGTAGAGGTTTTTTGCTTTTTGTACTTCTGTAGCCAATTGCTCCTCACGTAGGGCACGCTTTTCGAGGTAGTTGGCATAGTTGCCCTGATGTTTGTAGATGTTTCCTCCGTCTAGTTCTAAAACGCTAGAAGATACATGATCCATGAAATAGCGGTCGTGGGTAATCATCAATACTGTAAAAGAAGCACTTTTGAGGTATTCTTCAAGCCATTCTATGGTGGCGACATCTAAGTGGTTGGTAGGCTCATCAAGTAAGATGAAGTCTGGGTTGGAAAGTAAAAGCTTAGCTAGTGCTACTCTTTTTCGTTGCCCACCAGACATGGTATTGATGACTTGCTCCAAATCTATGATGCCCAGTTTACCTAATACTTGTTTTACAGTAGCTTCAAAGTCCCATGCTTTATGCTCTTCCATTTGGTTGTTTAGCTCTTCCATACGCTCCAAATCTACTTCTTCAGCAGAGATTACTTCTGAGTAGGCTTGTACGAGTTGAGCTACAGGGTTGTCTGCGCTAAAAATCGCCTCTTTGACGCTTAGGCTTGGGTTTAGAGGAGGTTCTTGTTCTAAATAGCTTACCTTTATATCCTTACGAATGACTACTTCGCCTCTGTCTGCAGGGATCAAGCCCATAATTACTTTCATAAGGGTGGACTTTCCTGTACCATTAGCCCCTACTAAAGCAACTTTTTCTCCATGATTTAAACCAAAATTAATGTCTTGAAATAACCATCTTTCACTGAAAGATTTTCCCAAAGACTCTGCGGACAAGATATTCATAAAACAAAAGTAAGGAAATAATATGGTTTTTTATGCTTTAAAATCAATGCTTAGTCTTGATTTTTGATGAGGTAAGTAAGCTTGTCAATGGCTTGCTTTACATTTAGTCGTACTTCATAGACACCTGCATCCATCATGTAGCATGGTGCTGTTATGATTTTATGCTTTGTGTCCACATGAATTTCTGTAATGCCTTTTTCTATAGGTTTACTGCCTATTGAAGTTAAACCTTGCATTATCCCTTCTATGTCATAAGGAGAGCTTTGTACAGTACTCCCTACAGTGATTTCTACATTTTGTATATCGGTTTGTAAAGCTTGCGCTATCACAGTAGGTCCCATACATAGCCCTACAATAGGTTTTTTGTGTTGTACAAAGGAAAGGATAGTGTTTTTTACGTCTTCATCAATGTTGCCTTGTGGACCGTTTATCGCCCATTGGTTTAAGTTTTTGGCTGCACCAAAACCGCCAGGGATCACTAAGCCATCATATTCATTTACATTTAATGCAGTAATAGGCTGTATCTTTCCTCTTGCTATCCTAGCAGACTCTTCTAATACGTTTCTTTTCTCTGAGGTGGCTTCACCTGTGATGTGATTTACTACATGGTATTGTTCTTTGTCTGGAGCAAAGCAAGCGTAGTTTGCCTTGTTTTCTTCTATGGCTAGCAAAGAAAAAGTAGCCTCATGTATTTCGCTACCATCATAAAGACCGCAACCAGAAAGGATAACTGCTATGTTCATAAGATTAGGTTTATTAAGGGAGTGTGTTTGTTTTCAGTAAACAAAAATAAGCCTAAAAACGTTGTCTTGTAGCTCAAAAAGTCAATTCATATATGCAATTAGATATAGACTTGTTTTAATGCTACAAGCTAGGGTTTTAGAGGATGAATGAGAAAGAGGTGAACACACCTAGGGTGAACTTTGTCTGATACGCTAGGTCAAAGCCGTTT
>WTJX01000510.1:896-2885 GCA_011524675.1 Cytophagales bacterium | reverse complement strand
CCACGAAAGTGGCGCAAGCTAATTAATAATTAATGATGAAGAATTAATAATGGGGGGAATTGGTAGTCTGTGTCTTTTATCAAGTGAATGAAGAAATTAAAAAATTAAAAAATGAAGGGTTGATAGTAGTTAGAGATTAGTATTAGACAAACTTAGGACTTTGGATTAACGACTATCAACTAACTATACTAGCGACTAGATACTAACTACTAGATACTCAATATGTGTTTTAAAAGATCAGAGAGTAAACAACCTACCAACTTAAAACATAGAACGTAAAACGTAAAACCTAAAACGTAGAACGTAAATCAATACAAATCCCAATTCCCTTTTAGATAGTACCTGTAGAGTACTGGATCATTGATGTGGTTTACCTTTACCGTATCTTGCTGATCTATGAAAGCATCTTTCCCAAAAGAAGTGAGCAAATGCATCGCCTCATCTGTGATCCACTGCGTTTGTATGTTGTCAAACGATAATGACTGTAGCTTTGTCAAAACATCACCTTTGGTTTTGACTCCTAAGCTCCACCCCCACTCTCCTAATGTCAAGATATGGTTGTGCATAGGTACAGTAGTAAAGCCTGCCGCCTCCATTGTCTTGACTACGCAACGAAAGGCTTTTGTCGCAAAGTAAGGACTGCCTGCCTGTGTAATCAATATGCCGTGTGGTCTCAGCTGTTGGTAGCAGATAGCATAAAGTTCTTGTGAGTACAACCTCCCTAGCTCTACTGAGCGAGGGTCTGGTAGGTCTATCATAATAACATCAAAAAAGCTTTGTGTTTTTTCTAAAAAACGAAAACCATCATCATTAAAAATTTTTACTCTAGGATCAAAAAAAGCACTATCGTTCAAACTAGTCAAAATGGGATGCTCCTTGGCTAAAGCCGTCATTTCGGGGTCTAAATCTACTAAGGTAATTTGCTTTACCGCTTTATGTTTTAAAATCTCACGTACGGCACAACCATCACCACCTCCCAATACTAAGACATGTCTAGGGTTTGGGTGCATCGTAAGAGCAGGGTGTACCAAAGGTTCATGGTACATAAACTCATCTACCGTGGATAATTGCTCGTTTCCATTCAAGTACAACCAATAATCATTCTTCCACTGTGTCATGACGATGCGTTGGTACTTGGTCTGTTGGGTATAAATAACTTTGTCTTTATATTTTTTTTGCTCTCCGTATTGAATGATTGGTTTGGCAAAAAATAGTCCTAAGCTCAGGGATAAGAAAACAAACCCTGCCCCAAGGTATAAGTAAGGTATTTGTTTTTTATTGCCTAAGTTTTTTAGTCTTAAGAAGACAAAAAAGGCAGTAGTAAAATTGACAAAACCCAAAAGAAAAGGCATATGACTCAAGCCTAAATATGGAATACCCACAAAGGCAAAAAAGATTCCTCCTAACAAACTGCCATAGTAGTCTTTCTCCAAGATATTAGAGATATTAGTGCGCAAAGCCTCGTACTCTTCATTGATACGAATGACTAGAGGAATCTCCATACCAATCAAAAAACCTATGCTTATAGCAAAAGCATAAATAATAAATGGTAGAAAAGTACTATAGGCGACGATGCCATAAACCAATAAAGGAGCAAAGGATACTACTAACGAAAGAACAAATTCGATCCAAAGAAAGGAAAAGAGCAGATCATAGGTAAAGCTTTTGCTCAATCTACTCCCCAAGCCCATAGAAAAAAGCATCAAAGAGACGATCAACGTCCACTGTAAGATAGAGTCTCCTAAAAAGTAGGATGCCAAAGTTGATAATAGATATTCTGCGACGATACCACTAAAGCCCGTAGCAAAAATAGCCACTTTCAGAATAAAAGATTTTTTTGTATTGGTAGAGGTCATATGATGAAATTCACCTATGGTAAGGCGTGTTTGATAAATAGGTACTCTTTCTGTTTTCTAATTTGTTGTTGTGAGACTAAAGCTTTTAGCCTTTAGTGGTTAGCTTTTATTTTAATAAAAATGAATACATAGT
>WTJX01000510.1:0-886 GCA_011524675.1 Cytophagales bacterium | reverse complement strand
ATACATAGTTCTCCGAATGCTTACAAACCATCTATTTACTATAGACTATCGACCATTGACTATAGACTATAAACTATTTGTATTTATATGCTAAGTACACTCCTGTCAATGCTCCAAATAAATGCCCTTCCCACGATATATAAGAACGAACAGGCAGCACCCCCCATAAAGAACCTCCGTAAAGAAAAAGAGTAACAATAGCCAATATCAAGGAAGTGAGTGTTTTTTTATATGCTCCTTGGGCAATAAAAAAAGCAATGAGACTAAAGATAACACCACTAGCACCTACATGCGCTCCACAAGAACGTGATAACAAATTGCCCAACAGCCACACTAAGCCCCCTCCTAAAAGCGCACTTGATAGCAAGAATTGGTTTGCCTTTTTGGGATGAAAGATATACAGGAATGCTGTAAGAAAAAATAACGGAACTGTATTAGAAAGGATATGAAACAAGTTTGCATGTAAGAATGGAGCAAAAAAGATTCCTAGGATACCTTTCCAATGCCTTGGTATGATACCAAACTGTGTCAAGGAGATGGGTAGCAAACGATCAATGATATATACTACCCAAATCACTGAAATGAGCCCTAAAGAAGGACGTAGTTTTTTAAAAAAATCCACAAAAACAAGGAATTAGACACACCATGTAATCAAGATAGAACCTCCTAAATAGGCAAAAAACTCTACTAGAGCCGCACCTACATTAGGATTTTCTTGATTGACCATTTCATCAGTTAGCTTTTGCCCTGGGAGCAATATTTCGTCTGTCAGATAACGCATGATAGGCAATAAGATAAGCCCTATTCCTAAATCAAACCCTATTTCTATAAAAGAACTTGACCAAGATTCAAAAACCCCACCTATACCAAAACGGATAAGGTTTGC
>WTJX01000133.1:1552-2895 GCA_011524675.1 Cytophagales bacterium | reverse complement strand
TTACCTGCCCGCAACACCTACTATTTTACCACCTATTGATACCACTAAAGTGAAGCCTTCACCAGATTCGCTTGCTACCATCGTATCCGATAGACTCAATATTGTATTGAGTGGTAAGAATACCAATTTAGAAAACTTTTCTGTTCGATTTAAAGAGGTGTATCCCGATGAGGCATATAAGATCGTGTATTATGATACTACCCTAAGAAAGTTACAAATAACGATACCAGAAACAGAAAGAGAAAAAGTAAAAAGTGAACTTCCCCTAAAGCTGCCAGAGTATGATGTGCTTATTTGGGATGAATATTTGTTTGAAGTAGAGCGATCTACTATGGATCCCATTCATACGCAAAAGGATCAAGCATGGTTTTTAAACGCTATCCATGCCTACAAAGCTTGGGACATTAGTATGGGCTCTCAAGAAGTAGTTGTAGCAGTAATAGATGACGGTTTTGACCTCAAACATGCGGAGTTAAGAGATAAAATTGTAAAGCCCTACAATGCCGTAACCAAATCAACAGATGTAAGTAATAATGTAGGCGATATTCATGGGACGCATGTAGCAGCAACAGTTTTGGCGGAAGCCGATAACCAGCAAGGGATAGTAGGTATTGCCCCACATTGTAAGCTGATGCCCATTAAGGTAGCTGACCAAAACGGGATGATCTCTTCTACGGCTGTGGCAGATGCCATACTTTATGCCATCTATCAAGGGGCAGATGTTATCAACCTGTCTTTGGGAATGAAGCTGAGTAAAGAAATCGGCTTGTTGCCTTTAGAAATACAACAAGCCATTCGAGATAGTAGCTTTACCAATCAAGAAAAGTTCCATAGAAAGTTATACAGTATAGCCTATAAAAATAATGTGGTGATAGTACAGGCAGCAGGTAACGAAGATTATTTGTTAGACCTGGACCCTGCTTTGCGCAATGAGTTTGTCATAAAAGTAAACGCTGCCACGCCATTGGTACAGAGAGCTGTTTTTTCTAACTATGGAGACAAATCTGATGTCTCTGCTCCAGGAGTACAGATTTATAGTGCCGTGCCTAATGATGACTACCAATTTCTACAAGGTACAAGCATGGCTTCTCCCATTGTAACGGGAGCAATAGCTTTGATGAAAAGTGTGAACCCTAGCATCCAATTGGAAGAGGTAAGAGAGAAGCTAGAGACTACGGGGCTAGATGTAGTGCCTTTGGATGGGAAGATTGTCGGTAGGTTTTTACAGCTAGACCAACTACTCTCAGCTGTAGCCAAAGACCGAAAAGAACAGCCTTTGGTAGATTGTAAGGATACACAAAGAAAAATAGACAGTCTCTTATTGGCGATTGAGAAGCTTAAAA
>WTJX01000133.1:0-1542 GCA_011524675.1 Cytophagales bacterium | reverse complement strand
AGCATAGCCCTCAAGATACCTTGAAAATACCCGAAAATACAACAAACCTTAATTTTTTGAAAGGGCGTTGGAAAAGTACGACAGACCTATCTATGGTTACAGACCTTGGAACTAGTGAAGAGGTGACGCAAGCCATAGAGATATACTTTGATTTTGACGGTACAAGCCAAGGACTCATAAGCTATCATGCCCTAGAAGACGGAGGGCAGTGCAAGGCAAATGTAACAGTAGATGTCAAAAATAATAGCTTAGCCATAGATCAATACAATAAGGCGAATTGCTATGGAGTAGAGCAGACGGATCATATGAACCCCTATACATTTACCTGCGAAGCCAGTCCTAACGGAACGGCTGTTTGTGATGCTATATCCAAGGATGATAATAAAGAAATAATCCAATTTAACTTGGTGAAAGTAGAAGAATTTTAATACTAACTATAGATTTTGAATACGCTAAACTTAATATACAATGAAAGAGCAAAACGCACCTTTACGAACTAAAAATAAATTTTTATTTACTGTCGGTATTATTTCACTTCTTTTCTTTATGGTTGTAACAGGTGTAGGGCTTTTCTTTTGGCTCAAAAACCTGCCTACCATAGCTTCTTTATTGTTTTTACTTCTTATAGCGGGTGTCATCTTAATAGGGGGCGCTATGAGAAAAGAAAAGTCTAGAAAATGGAAGTATAAACAAATAGAATTTAAGGAAAGGGTTTTTCGTTGGGCTTATTTGTTTCTCATGGTGTGTGCTGTTCCCTTCTTTATACATGGTATAAGTATGGCAACACACTGGAGTGAAAAAGCTGATAAAACAACAAGAAAAATAGGGCTTTTAAAAAAATCGTATCTGATTTATAAGAGAGAACTAACCGAAAGGAAAAGCCTGTTTGAAACAAGGGCTTATACTTTGTTTGATATTTGGCAATCAAATGACACGGATGCTAATTTTATGAAAATGAAAGAGCATTTTACCATTGATGGTAATGTACCTTCTTTCAATACTATTACTAAACAAAGCTTGGAGAGAGAAATAGAAGCAAGTAAGAAAAAATATGATAAAGAATATCGTTTAAAAACAGAAATAGATATCGAAGGCTATGTTTACGATACAGTATTTAATGATTTGTCAAGTGTATTTGACTCTAGGAATATTTTACAGCTTTTCAAAGCACCTTTCTATTATGATCTCATAGATCAAACAGAACAAAGTCTAATAGCTGATATCAATTTAGTCTTTCCAGGTATAAAACTAGAAGAAAGTTCTACGTCTATAGATATAAGTTATGATGATCCATTTGGAACATTAGTAGAAATAGATGTTTTTTCGAAGACTCTTTTTATAGTGCTTATTATCACTTTTTCTTTTCTAATACAAATAGATTATTTTCTTATGAAAAGAAATTGCGGCTCAAGAAATCCTCCTAAAAACAAACAAAACCAACATCTTTTGTTTTATCCTTTAACAATACTAATTACTGCAATCTTATTTATCGCAATATAAAAATATGATTCTGTAAAAGTTTTACAAAAAAGAAAGTTTATC
>WTJX01000076.1 GCA_011524675.1 Cytophagales bacterium | reverse complement strand
GAATATACATATGCCTGCGCTATGCTATAGCCACCAGCTGAGTAGCCTTGACTGCTAAATATCTGACAAGCCATTAATCTTACTCCTTTCTTTGTTCCATTTCCTCCAGCGATACCTGCCACGCCTATGCCGTTATTACTTACAGCACCTACCGTTCCAGAGATATGAGTACCATGATAGTGAGTGGTGATTTCTCCTTGATAATTGTAAAAGTTATATCCGTTGACATCATCTATGTAGCCATTTCCATCATCATCTACTCCTGCTATACCATTTGCTTCCGCCTCATTTACCCACATGGCATCGGCTAAGTCTTCATGATCTACTTGGATACCTGCATCCATTATGGCCACTATTACAGATTCATCACCCGTTTCTATATTCCATGCAGCTTCCAAATCTATATCGGCATCTACCAAACCACCTGTTTGACCTGTGTTTTCATAGTGCCACTGTTCTGCAAATTTAGGGTCATTTACTATGGCAGAAGTTGCTGCCAAACTATTATGATCGGTTAATACAGCCTCGTAGATAGGTTCTGCTATGAGGATATGCTCATCTGCTTGATATTCTGCTATCAATTCGGCAGTTACCTCGTCTTCTACTTCTATCTCATACCACAAGTCTATATCATATTTTTCATGCTTTTTGACTAAACTGGCTCTTTTGGTGTGGTGAAGTTGCCTTACATGCTTTACGGTATGTTTTCTGTTTATTTGATCTATCGAATTGATACCCGATCGGTTATTCCTGAGGTTGGCTGATGAGTTTTGTGTATTTCTTTTGAGTCTATTTCTATCTTCTCTTTTAAATTTTACCCTAATTTTGTGTTTATCGTAGGCGTTCATGTTTTGAGAAACACCAGTGATGAATAAACTTAAAAAGAGGGAAGAAAAGAAGAGTTGTTTTATCATTAAGGAAAAGAATAAAGTGATTTATGATCGACGCTTCTTAATGTACAACTTTTTCTTGAAAAAACAATCTTTTAATCTACGAAAAAAGTAGAAAAAAAGTTTAGACTATCTAAATTAACTTTTTAATAACCAATCATGTCATCTATTAATCTAGATGTTGATAAGTGTATGTTTTTGTTAATCTAAAAAATATTAATATAATTTTTGTTTGTTTACCGTTATGAATAGACTTGACCACCTCCAAAGTTTACTAAAGGAATCGCCAGAAGCCCCTTTTCTTATCTATGGTATAGCCTTAGAGTATAGAGTGCTAGATATATCTAAAGCATTAGAGTATTTTACTTTGCTTTTAGAAAAGTATCCAGACTATCTGCCTACCTATTACCAAGCAGGACAGCTATATGAAGATATAGACGAAGACAAGGCACTAAGCATCTATGCCAAAGGAATGGAGCTAGCAAAAGAACAAAAAAACATGCACACCTATGGGGAATTGAAAAGTGTGTTTGAATTGTTAGATATGTAGTTTTTTTATTGAAAGTATGATTGATTTTAGCCAAGCCAATATAGATAAGGTTACGTTTCATAAATTTAGCGTAGAAGATGCTCGATCTAGTGTAAATGAAAATGAGTACGAACTAGACGAAGAGCATGAAACCCTTATCCTTAAAACATTTCTTAAACCCTTTGAGTCTGTAGCGGAGACCTATGAGTTTAAACATGATATAGATATAGATTTGAATGTGTTGGCAGTATTGTCAAATGATATCGTAGAAGAGGAAAGAGACTTCTTATCCGTTACCAAAGATGTACATACACATTTGCAGGCAGTGTCTAAACATCCCAATATCAAAGATGGTGATTTGTTCTTGATAAAGTATAGCGGCGTAGCCATGAACGGTCATTTGCATGAAGCCTTTGGGATATACAAGGTAGAGAACAAGCAAAGCTTTATAGAGACCGTAGCACACCAAATGACATTCAGAAAAGGGATAGGAAGTAGGAAACTGGACAAAGCTTGTCTGATTGTCTTTACAGATGGTGATCCCACCGTATTTGTCATAGACAACGCTAGCGTAGATACCGAATATTGGA
This sequence comes from Cytophagales bacterium, assembly GCA_011524675.1. Taxonomy (GTDB): domain Bacteria; phylum Bacteroidota; class Bacteroidia; order Cytophagales; family JAAEPT01; genus WTJX01. Next base: position 887 of record WTJX01000076.1, on the reverse strand, counting down.
AAGAGGAATTTATCAAGGTAGAGTATCGCAAAGACTATATCAACTCTACCAATCAGTTTATGAGCATGACCAAAGACTTCATTACTGAGCAGTTCCCAGAAGAATATGAAGCCACCAAAGCAGAGCAAATAGATTTGTTAAACCGTTCTGTAGATTACTTCAAAGAGCATGAAACCTTTGAAAAAGAAAGTTTTGAAGAGCAAGTGTTTCAGCATGAAACACTTATAGAGTCCTTTAGAAGTTATGACCAAGAATATCAGCAAGCCAATGATTTAGAGCTAGAACAAAGCTTTGAGATTTCACCACAAGCTGTCAAAAAACAGGCAAGAGTATTCAAAAGCGTATTGAAACTAGATAAAAACTTTCATATCTATATACATGGCGATCGCGAATTGATAGAGCAAGGTGTAGAAGACGATGGAAGGAAGTTTTACAAAATATATTTTGATAAAGAAAGCTGATGCTTCTGTATAAAGATATATGTAAGCATTCGGTTAACTACGCCTTAAATTTCATGAGCTTTTGTCTATTAGCTTTTTTAGTAATGAGTCAAAACGAGATACTATTCTTTTTATAGAATAAGAGCTAACTGCTAAACCTTTTAGCGGTTAGCTTTTCAGTCCTACTTTACGAAGTCAAAACTAATGTTGGTTTTTTATGCGTTAGGGATAGAAGCCATGTGCTCCCTCCGCAGTCTGGCTAGTTACTAAACTGACCTTTATGAGGTCAGTTTAGTAACTCCCTCCTTTTTTGCCCCTCAAAGGGAAGGGCTGACTGTTAAGAAAATATGCCTAAGCATAGTTGCAAGGAAGAGCCAGCTCGCGCGTAAGCTAGATATAGCGGATAGCCCGACCCGAAGGGAAACGCCCTAACATCGTAAAGTAGAA
>WTJX01000023.1 GCA_011524675.1 Cytophagales bacterium | reverse complement strand
GAAAAGAATGATAATTAGATTATTTGAAAATTAAAATATGTACTAACTTGTGTCGCAAAGATTAGAAGATGAATATTCATTATTTACAACATGTTGCTTTTGAAAATCCAGCTTACATATTGGATTGGGCAAAAGAATTTAACCACTCTGTGAGTAGCACACATTTTTATGATAAAGACTATCAACTACCAAGCTTGGATAGTATCGATATGCTTGTAGTGATGGGTGGTCCAATGAATATTTATGAGGAAACAGAATACCCCTACCTCGTAGAAGAGAAAAAGTTTATCAAAGGAGCCATAGAAAGTGGTAAATCAGTTTTAGGAATTTGCTTAGGTGCTCAACTAATAGCAGATGTACTAGGAGGGAAAGTCATTAAAAATGATGTAAAAGAAATAGGCTGGATACCTGTTACATCATATAACATGCACTTTTTTCCAGCACAATTTGTGCCTTTACATTGGCATGGAGATACGTTTACATTACCAGAAGAATGCGAAGTCATTGCTTCTTCGGAGGATTGTGAAAATCAAGCCTTTTTATATCAAGACAAAGTAGTGGGGCTTCAGTTCCATCTTGAGACCAATGAAGAGAGTTTGAATGCCATCATTCAAAACTGCAAAGATGAGCTTAGCCATGAGGGAAATATTATGAGTGAAGAGGAGATGTTGGCATGGGCAAAAAAACGCATTCCTGAAAACAATAAAATTATGCGCTTTATCTTAGAAATACTACAATAATTAATCTCACATTAGTAAACCACACCATTCAAACATTTCCACAATGAGTATTTCAAAATTATTTATTCTAATAGGTATTTCCATTTCTGCACTTAGTGTTATTATTGGTGCATTTGGCGCACATGGTTTAGAAGATTTTTTAGCAAAGAATCAAAGAACTGAAACATTTGAAACGGCCGTCAAATATCAATTTTATCACGCTTTAGGACTCATCCTTATAGGTGTGTTGTTTCATTTATTTCCTCAATCTCCTATCAAGATAGCAGCTTATCTTATGTTGATAGGAGTTATTATTTTTTCTGGTTCTTTATATATATTGTGTCTTACCAATGTCTCTAAATGGGGAGCCGTTACCCCTTTTGGAGGTGTATTTCTAATTGCTGCTTGGGTGTTTTTGTTCATTGGGATCATCAAGGCACCATTTTAATTTTATGGATAAGTACCAACAACATATACATAAAGCTTTCGGTGGTAAGCTTAGAATACGTATATGTGGGATTTTGATAGAGAACAATAAGATTTTACTCATAAAGCATAAGGGGGTAGGAGAGAAAGGCTATTTATGGTCTCCGCCTGGTGGCGGTGCAGCGTATGGAGAGTCAACAGAAGATACCTTAAAAAGAGAGTTTTTAGAAGAAACAGCACTTCATATAGATGTTGGAAAGTTCCTTTTTTTTCATGAATACATCAATTTACCCTTACACGCTATAGAGCTGTTTTTTGAAGTTAGGAGAGCAAAAGGTAAATTGTCTAAAGGAATAGAACCAGAGGTCGCCACAATAGATATCATTGAAGATATAGCATTTAAGTCATTGGAAGAAATAAAAAAAGACGATCCTGCGTATTATCACGCTACCTTATTGAACTCAACGTGTCCGCTTACTTAAACTCTTATATACTCCTTCTTGCTGCATTAGTGATTGATGCGTCCCTTGTTCTACTACTTTACCGTTTTCTAAGACAATAATAAGGTCTGCTTGCTGTATCGTACTCAAACGATGAGCAATTACCAAACTAGTTCTATTTTTCATCAGGTTGTCTAGAGCGCCTTGTACAAGTGCTTCGGATGCAGTATCTAAGGCAGATGTAGCCTCGTCTAAAAGTAAGAGTTGGGGGTTCTTTAATATGGCTCTGGCAATAGTTATCCTTTGTTTTTGACCGCCAGATAGTTTGAGCCCTCTATCTCCAACTATGGTGGCATAGCCTTCATCCATATGTTCTATAAATTCGTGTGCATTAGCAATTTTTGCTGCTTGGATTACTTCTTCTTTGCTACATGCTATGCCGAAGGCTATATTATTGAAAATAGTATCATGAAACAATATGGATTCTTGTGTTACGATCCCCATTAGTGAATGTAAGTCTGCAATACTGAAAAGTTTGATATCTGTGCCATCAATACAAATGCGTCCTTTCTTTGGGTCATAAAAACGGGGGATCATATCCATTAACGTGCTTTTGCCAGCACCAGAAGCACCTACTAAAGCTACAGTTTGCCCTTTTTGAATGCTGAAGTTTACTTGGTCAAGTACCAATGTTTTATGATAAGCAAAGCTTAAATTTTCAAAACGTATTTCTTTTTGAATGAGCTGTATTTTCCTTGGCTTAGCTGCTTCTGTAATATTTTGTTTTTGATCTAAGATGTCAAAAACTCTAATGCCAGCAATCAAGCCTCTTTGTATGTCACTGATGGCTGCTGCGATAGCTTTAGCAGGGTCTAAGATACGTGCAAAAATAATGATGAATGTTAAAAATTCTGCTGGTGAAAGTTGAGCCGTAGTATCTGTAAGCACCAAATAGCCTCCATAAAATAAAATACTCATCACAAAGGAAACACTTACAAATTGTGATAGGGGAGAGGCTAGATCACGCTTATATGCCATCTGTTTCAATACATTACCATAGCGGTTATTGCTTTGGTCAAATTTATCCTGTAAGAAAGTACTTTTGCTAAATGCTCTTACAATACGTATGCCTCCTATGGTTTCGTTGACCACTTCTACTATTTCTGACAATACTGCTTGACTTTTGTCTGCTAGCTTTCTTAGCTTTTTTGAAATGAAACTAATGGATAGTGCTGCCAAAGGCATGATTCCTAAACAAAATAGGGTAAGCTTTGTGTCTTGTAGTAATAGATAGACGAAGATAATGATTACTTTGAAAGGATCACGAAATACTACTCTCAGTGAGCCAACAATAGACCTTTCTATTTCTTGAATGTCATTAGTTATTCTTGAAATGAGATCCCCTCTTTTTTCATTGCTAAAAAAAACAATATCTAAACCACAAATTTTTTGATATAGTGCTTGTCGTAGGCGATAGATCATCTTACTACGCGTACTAGCAATATGACGTTGAGAACTGTAATAGAAAAGGTTTGTGAAGAAGTTTGCTATTAACATGCTAAGGCATACGTAGGCTAGGGCTCCTACTTTTCCGTGTGACGCTATCACATGTAGAAATGAATTGTTTATATAGTTTTTTACTTGATCTATAAAAGCAAAACCTATGTTTTCATTGGAGAAAAGACTTGTGTTTTTTTGCTCAAAAATGATATCGAGTAAGGGAATAAGCAGGGTAAAGCTGATGAGGTCAAATAATACATGCAAAAAAATCAAAAGACTATAGATGGGAAAGAATTTGCCATAAGGCTTGGCGTAGGAGAGTATGCGTAAATACGTTTTCAAGGTGTGTGTGTTTTTCTAAGTCTTGCAGTTTACATAATCAAGAGCATAAAAACAAAAAAGCCATTTCCTAAGAAGGAAATGGCTAACTTTTTGACGTATAAAGTGCAATGAATAAGATTTTATGATCTCATCATCTTACATTGTACAATACTCTTTCTTATTTATTGTTCTAAATATACTTCCGCACCTTTTTCTAAAAACTCTTTAGATTTTTCTTTCATTCCTTGGGCTAGTGCTTCTTCTTCTTGAAGTTCTTTTTTGTCAGCATAATCACGTACGTCTTGTGTGATTTTCATAGAGCAGAAATTTGGACCGCACATTGAGCAAAAGTGAGCTACTTTAGCACCCTCAGCAGGTAATGTTTCGTCATGATATTCACGAGCAGTATCTGGATCGAGCGAAAGGTTGAATTGATCTTCCCATCTGAATTCAAAACGAGCTTTACTTAGTGCATCATCGCGGTATTGTGCTCCTGGGTGCCCTTTGGCTAGGTCGGCAGCGTGTGCAGCTAATTTGTAGGTAATAACACCGTCTTTTACATCTTTTTTGTTGGGTAGTCCCAAGTGTTCTTTTGGTGTTACATAGCAAAGCATTGCCGTACCATACCAACCGATCATGGCTGCGCCAATAGCTGAAGTAATATGGTCATAACCAGGTGCGATGTCTTGTGTCAATGGTCCTAGCGTATAGAAAGGTGCTTCATTACACTCTCTAAGCTGTTTGTCCATATTTTCTTTAATCATATGCATAGGCACGTGACCAGGTCCTTCTATCATAGTTTGGACATCATGCTTCATGGCTATTTTGGTCAGTTCACCTAAAGTCTCTAATTCGGCAAACTGGGCAGCGTCGTTTGCGTCGGCTATAGAGCCAGGTCGTAAGCCGTCACCAAGAGAGAAAGCTACGTCATAAGCTTTCATGATTTCACATATTTCTTCAAAATGTGTATATAGGAAACTTTCTTTGTGATGTGCCAAGCACCACTTTGCCATGATAGACCCACCACGAGAAACGATACCTGTCATTCTTTTGGCAGTAAGTGGCACATAGCGTAACAATACTCCTGCATGAATGGTAAAATAGTCAACGCCTTGTTCCGCTTGCTCTATGAGGGTGTCTCTATAGAGTTCCCATGTAAGGTCCTCGGCTTTTCCGTTTACTTTTTCTAAGGCTTGGTAGATAGGAACTGTACCAATAGGTACGGGTGAGTTTCTTAGTATCCATTCTCTAGTTTCGTGGATATTCTTTCCTGTGGAGAGATCCATAATATTATCTGCTCCCCAACGGCATGCCCACACTGCTTTTTCTACCTCTTCCTCTATGCTTGAAGTGGTCGCTGAGTTTCCAATATTGGCATTGATTTTTACCAAAAAGTTGCGCCCAATAATCATAGGCTCTGCTTCTGGGTGGTTAATGTTAGAGGGGATTATGGCTCTACCTGCCGCTACTTCATCACGTACGAAGGCTGGAGTAATAGCGCCTTTGGGTGTGTTTGCACCAAAGCTCTCTCCTGGGTGTTGTTTGGTGAGTTCTTCTCTTTCTTGCATACGCTGATTTTCGCGTATGGCGATGTATTCCATTTCTGGAGTAATGATGCCTTTTCTGGCATAGTGTAGTTGAGTTACGTTTTGTCCTTTTTTTGCCTTTAGAGGCTTTTTGAGATGTTCAAAACGTAAATGGTCTAAACTAGAGTTTTCTAGTTGTTGCCTTCCATATTCAGAAGATATTTGATCTAGCTCTTCTACATCACCACGGTCTAAAATCCACTGCTGACGTAGTTTAGGTAGTCCTTTTTTTACATCTACTGTAAAGTTTTCGTCGGTATATGGACCGCTCGTATCATAAAGTGTAACGGGAGCGTTTTTTTCTGCTGGCTTTGACTTATCAAACTTACTTATCGTGTCATGAAGGCTTACTTCACGCATAGCTACTTTGATGTCGTGAATTTCACCAGGAACGTAGATTTTTTTTGACTTTGGAAATGGATCGGTAGTGATCGATTTCTGAGTAGGGATTTTATCTTGTTTGCTCATATTTTTTGGGTTATAATTTTTTTGCTACTTATCCACCTTGTGTAGCCCTGATAATAGTTATTTTATCGTTTTCTTGTATTTGCGTTTCTTTCCAAGCCATACGAGAGATTACCTCATCGTTGATAGCTACAGCAATACCTTTTAGCGATATATTCAGTTCGCCAAGGATCTCTTCTAAAATTGATGCTTTGGAAATATATTTTTCTTTGTTTATCTCGATTGTCATGATAACAATTTAACAAAGACTTAGTTGAGGTAAGAGAGGAACTTAATAGAAAGTGTACTAGTTTCTATTACTTAACTTTTCCCTACGGTAGCATGATCTACATCAGGTAGTAAGGGTACTCTCTCAGCTAATCAAAAAAATTAACGCCCCTAAAGTCTTTATCAAAGTTAGTATTTTGAAATTAGTATTCAAAATGTAAAATGAAAGTTAAGCTTTGGTTAGCGAGTATTTGGTAAAGTACGCCTTGGTTCTCATGAGTTTTCGCAAAAAAAATAGTTCACAGCCTAAGCCATGGACTATTTTTTAGCGGTGGATACTATTTTTAATTACTTTGAAAGTCTCGGTGCTATTATTTTTTTCCATACATAAAGTATGATGACTGCGCCAAGTACTGAAAATATCCAATCTCTTGGATCATAAAATTGTACTTTTCCTCCCATGTCTATTCCAAAAAGAGAACTGATTTTACCACCTAAGATAGCTCCACCTATTCCTATAAGGATAGTTACAAAAAAACCACCTGGGTCTTTTCCTGGTACTATAGCTTTAGCAATGATTGCTGCAATGAATCCAAAGGCAGCCCATACAAGTAAACTCCACATATCTAATTAATTTAAGGATTAAATGCGAATATAAGGAGTACATGCCCTCTTATGTGTCAAGGGTTCGATGCTTTGCAGGTATTTTTAGTTGTAATGAAGATTTGGCATTAGACTGTGATGACCAAAATACTTTGATCGTCCATTTGTTTTATATCACCTCTAAAGTTATTAAATTTGGTTAGGAAGTCGTCAAGTGTATTCTCTTGTGTGAGGTTATAGATCATTTCTCTGAGATTTTTTCTTCCTAGTTTACGCCTGTTTTCACTATCATATTGATCTGTGATACCATCTGTATATATTAATATTTGGTCTTTAGGGAATAGTTCTATTTTGTAGTAGCTGAGTCTTCTTTTGAAGAGTTGTATGTATCTTGTATGACAGACTGTGATCTTTTTAGTTGAGTCTTTATGGATCATGTTGATACCATTGCCAGTATATTCTACACTGTTATTTTCAGTGTCAAAAAGTAAAAAGCCCATCTGTGAATCAAACCCTGCTCTGTTATCATCTTCGAGGAGGTCAGCCATTTGGTCATAAAACTGATATACCGTGTCTAGTAGATCATTAGGACATCTCAAAAAGCATTGTTTGAGTAATGTAATGACGGACATGGCTATCATAGCTCCTTGTACACCGTGCCCTGTACAATCGCCTAAAATAACTAAGCACTTGCCATTGTCATAGTTTTTATACCATAAAAAGTCACCACCGGGTGCTTCGTATGGTTGTATATAAGCTTCAAGGTTATGAAAGTTTTGTTCTAAATGATCTATTGCTGGGAGCATTGATTTATGCAAAGTTGCTATCAAATCAACGTTTACATCATTGGAGCTGTTTTTGTCGTTTGTTGTTTTTTCTTCTCTTGTTGGCTCTTCTTGTTTACTAGTGTCGTCAAACAAGAGTCCTTTTTTAGCAGATAGCTGCACTTCGGCAAAATCTCCTTCATAGCCCTCTACTATGTTTACACGTTCTTGTTGGTCATTATGCAGATAGACAAAGGTTTCATCTTCAAAATCTACGGTAAGGCTTTTGATGTCTTTGTCTAGCATAGACTTACTGATTAAGGTCAGCTGAGTATCGCTAAACTTCTCGACTTTTAGGTTGTCGTTTTCTGGGGCGTTATTGATTGGAAGTGGTTCTATGATGGTGATGTTATTTACTTATAGAAAAAGAAGATTTTCGCATTTCTAATATGATACGTTTTGATAGATTCTTTAATAACCCAATATTTGTTTTACTACTATCTCCCACTAGCTCTATAAATATTTCTTTATTGACTTTGGATAGCAAAGAGACGGTATCTATTTTTTCTACTACTACATTTTTGGGTTGTGTGTTGGTGAACAACTGTACGTAGAGGGGATTTTCACGTAACTCTTCTAGCGTAAGTAAAGTAACTTTTCCTGAAGGGAAAAAACTACTCTGATACTCTTGAGCTAACTCTTTGAAACGTGGCATGAAAGTAGAAAAATTATACATCTAGTATTTTAGTTATTTTTTCTGCAACATCGGACAAGACTTTGCGAGTAATCCCTAAGTTGAGAGATGCTTTATTTATTGCAAGGCATATAAAGAATTCATTATTAAGTACAGGCTTGATAAAATGAGTCTGTGAACTTAAATCCATACTTAATTCGTTTATATTTTCGTTGGCGACACCTAAAGCCTTCATAGTACGTATGTTAGATTTTAACACTTCTGTATTATACGCACAAGCAGAGTCTATGTCAAAATCTGTTTCTTTCAATAAAGAACCATGCGCCAGACCTGTTTCTGTTTCTACCACTGCTATAGCCTTTAAGCCAGAAAGGTTTTTCTTGACATCTTTAAATATGGCATCTATTTTGTTCTTTCTTGAGGACTCATCATGAGTCTTCAAAATCAAATATTTGCTGTTTAGCTTGCGCTTATTAACATTTAGTAAAGGGTTTAGCATCCGTCTATTTTGTTGAAAAAAAAACTTATGTAAGTTTACATACGCTTAAACTGATAATATTGTTTCACGCAAAACTACTAAAAAGTTCCATGATATTTAATAAAATAATTTTTATATTAAAATATAACCTATTCATCTTCTAAAGATGAAACTTCTGCGATACCAGATATTAGGTATTTTCTCTGATTATGAGTGTTCAAACATAATGCTCTTGAACGTCGCATTTCCAACTTACGAAAACATTTGTTGTTAAACAAAAATAAAGAATTAAGTTTTATATCTGAAAGGTAGGTTGCGTTATTGGTTTTTGTATCGAAAGAAGAAAATAATTTATACAGTCTCTGATCTGCTGCACATGAGGCTTTAGGGTTTTGTGCGTGTGCGGCTATTGCTTCTACTAGGGTTTCAGGAAAGAAATTTTGCGCCAATGCATCTTGTAAAAAAACAAAGAATATTCTCTTCCACTCTTCGCCATGAGGTTTTACTTTTTGGCCATAACGTTCCATGCATACTCTATGAGCAACTTCATGCAGAAAAGTAAACAAAAATTGATGCTTATTGAGATTATAGTTTATGGATATCTGATGATGTTCTCCTCTTATATCTTTATGATAACGATAATCGCCTAATTTTGTATTTCTTTGTCTTGTTATTTTGAATGAAAAAGGGTGTTTGCTTTCTAAAGAAGCACACCATTGTGCTATTTTATCTGAGGACACATAGCGCTTTATAAATTCTGCAAACCTATTATTCATTAGGCGTAGTTTGAGTAGTTTGTTCTTGAGCTTCTGCAAGCTTTTGTTTTTGTCGCCATAGCCAAACTTTTCTTAATGAGTCTTTTACAAATGCTTGACGAATAGAATCTGCTTTGAAAGCTTCTAACGTTGCATTTGCTATAGAATCTTGTTCATACTTTGCTTTGGCTATGATGGCATTATTGAGACTATCCATATAATGTTCAAAAGCTATTTGTGCTTTTTGTTGAGCCTCTTCTTGATTTATCCCGCAGGATGCCATAAGCAATAAAAAAATAAAAAAGGGAAGTATTTTCATCGATTTAGAATGTGTTCGAATGTTTGTGTATTTAAGTGTTCAAGTTGAAAAAGCTTTGTGTAATAAACTATAAGCTTTGAGAGTTTTCAATCATTCTCTTATATGTTGAGTATTTTTGGACTACTACTTACTAATCATCGCTTCTATTTAAAAACATCATTACATAGTAGAGCAAGGTTGCTAAAGAACTTAATGCCGCTACTACATAGGTCATGGCAGCCCAAAATAGGGCATCTTTAGACATTTTATATTCTTTTTCTGTTACCACTCCATGGTTTGATATCCACTGCAAAGCTCTTTTTGAGGCATCAAACTCTACAGGTAAAGTAACCATGCTAAATAGGGTGAAAACAGCATAGCCTGCAATAATGGCTAATAGAATAGTATCACCAAGCATCCCAAAAGCAAAGCCTGCTAAGAGTGAAGCAAATGCAAGAATATTAATCATTTTGCTAGCGATATTTTGCAGTGGTACTAAGGCAGACCTAAATTTGAGCATACTATATGCAGTGGCGTGTTGTACTGCGTGCCCACATTCATGTGCAGCTACAGCTGTAGCTGCGGCATTTCTTCCATGATAGACAGCTTGACTCAAATTTACTGTTTTGTTTATTGGGTTGTAGTGGTCTGTTAATTTTCCTGCTACACAAATCACACTTACATCATAGATGCC
>WTJX01000725.1 GCA_011524675.1 Cytophagales bacterium | reverse complement strand
GGTAGCTCGTCGGGCTCATAACCCGAAGGTCACTGGTTCGAGTCCAGTTCCCGCTACTACTCAAAAACCCTCTTTACTTACAGTATCGAGGGTTTTTTTATGTCCTACAGCCAATACGGATGTCCTCGAAAATAGGCTTGGTTAAACAAATGGCGTTTTTACTTTTATCAGACAGTCCTATTTATAGCTAAACCTCAATAAGTAACAAACGTCGTAAAAGACTTTTTCTTCAAGACTAAGGTTAGATCAATTTTAAATCACTTACGGATTAAATGAACCTTAAATATCACAGAGGCTATCCGATGAATGATTGAAACTAATCCTTCAATATCATCAGCGGTTATTTTCAAAGATCATGATTTAAGCTTAGCACAGAGGTCTGTTGCCCTGTTTTAAGCGTACCCCAAACCTTATGTTTTACATATAAAATTAGGTATAGCTCTTTTACTTCTGGTTGAAAGAATTATATTTTTTCTTTATCTGTCAAGTAAACTATCTTACGAATAATTCTTTTATTTTGTTTATTGCTAAATAGCTACACTATTCTTTATCTACCCACGTAGGAAAAATAATTTTTGACCTATATAACAATTTTTACTTTTTTGGAACAAAAATAGCTTTCATGGAATAACAGTTCCTTAACCGATGAATAGTACATTTTACCGAGAAGAATGAAGCGTTAAGGGAATAATAATAGTCAGTTTTTAGTAAAAGACCTTGTATAACTAGGGTTTTGTGCTTAGTCAAGACTTTCAGATTTTTAAAACCGTAGGTTATGATTGTAGATGAGGTTTTTAAAATTTTGTGTAAGACTTATATAAGTGCAAAAGATGGTTTTGCAAAGGCATCTAGTAATTATCCAGCTACTAGGAAAGTGATTATTTAGTAGTACTTTTTGTACTATATGGCCTTCTAAAAAATACTGAATAATATGGTTTTATAGTGAATTATTGATTATGCGTATGGAACGGAATTTTTCCTTAAACGATTTAAAACTATAAAAGTTACGTTTGGGTTGGTTTTGTTATCAAAAAAAGTTTATTTTTTATTATGGACATATTTGTTTTATCAATCATATTGTGTACAAATGATAGTTTTATCAAAAACTAGTATTTATATTATGGTTAATAAAAAAATAAGTCCTACTTTAGCGAACTCCCTTTACCTAAACCTTATTTTTTACCCAAATTATCAAAAACTCAGATTACGATTAGTTTTATTAGCTTTTCATTTTTTGAACTCAAAAAAAATCGCTATGAATGTGAATGCATTGTATAAGGTAAGCATTATATTTTCTCTTTTTTGTTTAAGTACACAACTATCTGCTCAAACACCAGGTGGGATACCTAGTGAAGATTTGAAACTTTGGTTAATGTCAGAAGCCGGTGTTACAGAAGATGGAAGTGGTAACATAAGTTCATGGCAAGACCAAATAAATGGTGAAACTTTTATTCAGACTGATATAGCAAGTCAGCCTACTCTACAAACAAATGCAATAAATAACAATCCTGCAATTCTTTTCGACGGAACTGATGATGCGCTCGGTTCAACTTTTAACTTTGATGCTTCTAGTGCTATGAGTGTCATAAGGGTAGTAAAACCAAATGATGCTGATGGTGTTCTTTTTTACCAAGGCTCAACCAACAATTTTTTTGATAGAAGCCCTGTTGTTTTTCAAAATGGTAGTTTTGAGTATGTGCCTCAGTCAAGTAATTCATCTTTGGGTTTAGTTGACGAAACAGCTTATGATGGACTACCCAAGATTCTTTCTTTAGTGAGGTTCGGACCTAGAAACAGTTTTATATTTAGAGACGGGAAATTAGAAAAAAATGAAAGACTGGCTTCTCCTCCTATAGATATGACCTTTGACACTACTGTGATAGGTGTCAACCCTTCTAGGTTAATCGAGAGACCAAGTGATCCATTATACTTTGATGGTATAGTTTCTGAAATCATTATTTTAGAAAGCTCTATATCCCTTCCACTTCAACAACGATTAGAGTCTTATCTTGCTATCAAATATGGGATTACCTTAGACAATACAGACAATGCCGACCATGTGATAGAAGGTAATTATATCAATGCTGTGGATGAAGTTGTATGGGATGTTACACAAAACCTCATTTATCACCACAATGTCATAGGAATAGCCAAGGATGAAACTTCAAGTTTGGATCAAACCAAATCATCTAATAGTGCACTTACAGACCCTCGTTTGACCATTGCTCATGATGATATCAATGCTCCTCTGTCATTAAACGACGGTCAATATTTTATTGTTGGTGACGATAATGTAGCTTTTGAAGAAGTAGATTTTGAAATAACCGATACCATAGGTAATCGTATTGGTACAGTTTGGAAAGTGCAAAATACGGGGGATGTAACCAACGTATCTCTTGCCATAGATATTAGTGGCGTTACACTAGCAAATGGTACTTCTCAACTCGAAGATTTTAACCTTATCATCAATGAAAATGGAACTCAAATATTTGAAGAAAATCTGTATCGAGGATATCTTGCTGACTCCATCGTTTCTGATATTGTTTATTTTAGTGGAGTTACCATCAACGATGGAGAGACTTTCTCTATGTCAACGTATGTAAATAATGCGCCCATAGCTGTTAATGATACCATCAAACTGACGGAGGATGATTTGATAGCGGAAGATAAAAGTTTAGTTACGATAAATAGCATTATTAGACTTATAGAAAATGATAGAGATCCAGAAGGAGTAGACACTAGCATTGTTGCTGTCAATAAAGATAATGCCAGCACCACAGAAGGAAACTTTGGTACATTGACTTGGACAGCCAATGGTACATATGCTTATGAGCTTTTGACTATTGATTTAGATAGTTTAGAATCGCATGAGATGGTAGTAGACAGTTTTGAATATGTGATTACGGATCAAAACCTTACCGATACGGCTTACTTTTTTATAGAGATACAAGGAGTCAATGATAAGCCTGTAACCTTTGATGATGATATAGACATCTATGAGGATAGCTCCTCTTATTCTTCTATAGACAAAAATGAAAATCTGAAATCTAATGATTTTGATGCTGAGTCTATTGATAGCAGTTATATTTACAAATTTTCTTTTGATGCACTAGAGGAAGATGATGACGATATAGATGTAGTAGGTTTGTATGGTAGTGTTAACTGGGACAGTACAGGTACATTTGTTTATACCTTAAATCCTCTGAACCCAAATGGTTTGGATACCTTACAAAAAGACGAAGTGGTAACAGAAACTTTTTCTTATATCCTAGATGATGGCGACGGGCTCAAAGATACTGCTGACTTTGTTGTATGGGTTCATGGTCAAAATGATGCTCCTGTGGCTGTCAGTGATACGGTGAAAATTACGGAAGACATTGAAGAGATAGATGATGCTAGTGAGGGACTCAACCTATTGGCAAATGATAGCGATATAGATGGCGATGAGCTTATTATTACGGAAATTGTAGAAACCAATGCGCTTACTCATACAGGTACTTATGGTGAGTTGACGCTTACTAGTACTGGAGGTTTTGTGTATGATGTAGATACGACTATTACTAATACCCTAGAAGATGGGGTAATAGTCTATGATGAGTTTGAATATGTGGTGTTTGATCAAGTAGACAGTACCGATACCGTACTTTTTGTAGTAGAAATAACAGGTATTAATGATAAACCTATTGCAAATAATGATACCCTTACGTTGTTGGAAGATGATGTTACTTTTGAGACAAATCTTACCGCAGAGGACGATAGTCTCTTGGCAAATGATATTGATTATGAGTCGTTGGATAGTAGTTTTGTTGCTAACATAACTTTTGATGCTACTACTGTCAATACGACCAATGCTGGATTGACCAATGAAATTGATGGTTTGTATGGAACCTTATATTGGGATAGTACAGGCAATGTGATGTATGAGCGTAACAGTGAGCTTGATAGTTTGTATAAAGATGAGGAAGTAGCAGATACATTTAGTTATGTATTAGATGATGGAGATGGAGCGTCGGATATAGCCAAATTAATCATAGAAATAATAGGTGAAAATGATGCGCCTATCGCTATGGATGATAGTTTAGAAATGGCAGAAAGCGACTTGGTAGTGATATCTACCGATACAGATTCACTTTTGGTAAATGATACAGACCCTGATGGAGATAATTTATCTATCATTAGTGTGAATGAAGTAAACCTTAGCACCTCACCTGCTACTATCATTGGCGAATATGGATCTTTGGCACTCAATTTAGAGGATGGTAGCTATACCTATACTAGTAATCAAGACGTTACGAATACTATTCCTCAAGACAGTACAGCGATAGATAGCTTTGTGTATGTGATAGACGATGGTTTAGACGCAACAGACACTGCCCTTTTCAAAGTAAAGATTGCAGGAGAAAATGATGCTCCTGTTGCAGAAAATGATAATATTATCATAGATGATAGTACTCTTGTTGGAAGGGATATAATTGTAGCTAATTCTGTTTTAGAAAATGATAGCGACATTGATATTGATGATGTGATTACTGTCAATCAAATACGTCATGGTGGAATTGCTGTTATAGATGCTTCAACCCCACTTCAAGGAAACTTTGGTGAATTGGCTTGGGATGAGGATGGCAATTTTGTTTATACATTTAATAACCCTGATATAGATACCCTTGTCCCAGGTGAATCTGTCATAGATTCATTTTACTATCAAATCACTGACGATGCCACTTCCTCTCTTACCGACGAAGCTTTGTTTAGGGTGGTGATTGAGGGTACAAACTATGCACCTGTGGCTGTGAATGACACGGCAGATATATCCGAAGGAGATGACCAAATAGAAGCAGGTATAACGGTAGATGTTGATAGCATGTTGGTTAATGATAACTTTGGAGACGATCCAGAAGAACAAACGATAACTATTATAAGTGTTAATGATGAAGCCACTAATACTATCGAAGGTTTGTATGGAGACTTGACATGGCAGGCAGATGGACACTATGTGTATGAAATAGACAGTGCAAGAGCTTCTGTGATAGCGTATCAGGTCATCGAAAATGACGAGTTTAAATATGTTATTCAAGATGACTTTAATGATACAGATACAGCAACATTAGTCATTAGGGTAGAAGGTATTAATTCTCCTCCAGCAGCATTAAATGACACCATTACATTATCAAGGTCTGATCAAGAAGGTATGATCAACTTATTAACTAACGATACAGATGATGGTCAAGTCATAACTGTAACTTCTATTGATAACAATACTGATGTCAACAGCACAATACAGGGAGCGTATGGTAGCTTTGTGTGGACTGCTGATGGAGATATTACTTATACGTTACAGCAAAATACTGTCGCTAACTTGACAAGAGACTTGTCTGTGGTAGATTCGTTTTTATACTTTATTGAAGATGACAATGTGCAAGAAGATTCAGCATATTTGTTTGTCATCATCAATGGAGAAGATTATGAAATAAGCAATTCGCAAGGCTTTACACCAAATGGTGATCGTGATAATGATGAGTTTCAAATTCTTGGTTATAGCTATGTAGAAGGTGAGTTTAGTAAATTGAGTGTCTTTAGTCCGAGAGGTACTTTGGTGTACGATGCTAGTCCATACGAAAATAATTGGAATGGAATCTCTAATCAAGGGGGAATAGATAAAGTAGATCCAGGTGTCTATTATTTTGTTCTAGAAACAGAAGTATCTTCTCCTATTAAGGGATATGTGTTTATTAATTATTAAAAAGTTTTCTAGAACAGAATATACAGTTTCACTATAC
The DNA here is from genome assembly GCA_011524675.1 of Cytophagales bacterium. Lineage (GTDB taxonomy): Bacteria > Bacteroidota > Bacteroidia > Cytophagales > JAAEPT01 > WTJX01. The sequence goes on along the minus strand of WTJX01000725.1, from coordinate 4,179 downwards.
TAATAGAGTAGAATAATGAAAATAATGATAAAGCAACAAAAGTTATTGATACTATTTTTTTATTTGTTTGTTAGTCAGACATCAATAGCACAGAATGCCTCTTTCAACACGCAATATTTATTCAATTTGTTGCAGATAAATCCGGGCTATTCGGGTACCTCAGAACGCATAGAAATGGTAGCTGGGAGCAAACTACAGTGGGTAGGTTTTGAAGGTGCTCCCGTAACACATTATTTAAGTGCTAGTACTTTGCTAGGATCAAGTAATTTAGGTCTTGGCGGTACGTTAAATCATGAAAGGATAGGCATTACCCGTCATACAAATTTATTACTAGATTTTTCTTATCACTTACAATTATATAATCACCAATACCTTTCTTTTGGTATGAAGGCTGGTGCATCTTTTTTCTCGGCAAATCTTAATGAGGTGGATGTTGTGACTAGCGGAGATGATTTTTTACAAGGTCAGCATAGTGAAGTAACTAGTAATATAGGTTTTGGGGCTTTTTATTATTCAGACGATGTATATTTAGGCTTATCGGCACCTAGTTTTTATAGGGGTAAAGATAGAATAGTATCTAATGGTAGTGCCGAATTTCAAACGTCTAATCCTATATACTTTATAGGAGGAACAATCATTACATTAAATGATAATTGGAAAACGAGACCTTCTATGCTCTATAGGATGGATGATAATTTGACCAACGTACTAGATTTGAATAATCAATTTATTTTAAAAGATAAGTTTTCTTTGGGTTTAGGTTACCGTACTTCTGATGAGTTGGTGTTTATTACCCAGTTAGAGCTGAACAAAGGGTTGAAATTTGGTTATTCTTTTAACTATCCGTTGTCAGAAGCAAACAACTTTAGCACTTTTCATACGCATGAATTGTTGGTACGTTATTCATTTTTGAAGAAAAGCAGTATTTATGTATCCCCTAGATTTTTCTAAAAAAAGCACTAATATCATGTGTAGAAAATATATTTATATCATTCCATTTTTTTTCCTTTCAAGCTTATCTTTTTCTCAGGCTCTGAAAGAGAGGTGTAACAGCTTATTTGATAATCTAGCCTATAGTGATGCTTTGAAATGTTATATGCATGACTATAAACTTGGAGACACTACATTGACCCGTGAGATAGCACTTTGTTACAAACATTTGCATGATTTGGATAATGCTTTCGTATGGTATGAAAAGTTCATAGCAGATACAAGTCAAGATATACAGTCAGAAGATGTATTTTATTATTCTGAGTTACTGATCTCAAAAGGTAAATATGATGAAGCTGTTGACTGGCTCAATAAATACATATTGGAAAATAAAGCTGCTTCGGACATTGAAGAGATTAAAGAATATACACAAGAAGAATATTGGGAGCAGTTAAAAGTAGATTCTACTAATTTCGCTATTGAAATGCTGAACATCAACACTAAATACTCTGATGTTAGTTTACGATTTATCAACGATACCACTATTGTTTTTACTTCAAACAGATCTAACGCTATGTTTCCAAAGATAGATAAGTGGTCAAATTTACCTTATTATAATCTGTATAGCGCTAGTTTGATAGATAGTTCAAAGCATCTTTTTTCAGAGCCAACTATTTTTTATGATGAAAAGTACCATAGTGGCTTTGCTAGCTTTACGGGCGATGGTAAAGAAATGTTCTTTTCTAAATCGCTAAAGACGAATAAAAAACATACACTAAACATTTTCTCTTCAACTTATACTGATGAGGGGTGGGGTGAACCAGTTCAGTTTAAGCATAGTGATGATAACCACACTAACTTGCATCCTGCCATTAGTGCTGATGGGAAGTATTTATATTTTGCTTCTAATAAAGAAGGTGGTTATGGTGGTTATGACATATATGTATCTAAGCGTAATAGTGGTGGTCAATGGAGTGTTCCTAGAAATTTGGGTGAGAAAGTAAATACTCCTGGTAACGAAGTGTTTCCTACCATTCAGTCGGATCAATTGTTATTTTTCTCTTCTGACAGACATATAGGGTTGGGAGGTCTTGATATTTTCAGTGCTAAAATGTCCAATCACGGTTTGGTTGATGACATCAAAAACCTAGGATACCCTATTAATAGTAATCTTGACGATTTTAATATCAAATTCAATCAAGATTTAACAGAAGGTTATTTTAGTTCTAACAGAACTGGGGGGAAAGGGAAGGATGATTTATATTATGTAAGCGTACTTAAACCAACCCTATTCGATTTTGATATCGAGGGGATTATTTATGATTCTTTAGATAATGTAGTAAAAGATGCCATTATTGCACTTTATGATACTGCGGGGGCGTTACTTCATAAAACACTATCAAATGATAGTGGGCAATATGCTATTCATGAGAAGATAGAATCCAAAGATGTTGTCTTGATCGCAAGGAAAAAGAATTATAAAACTAAAATAGTACCATTAGAAATTTCTCCAGACAAATATAATTATACCCAAGATATTAGCATTGGTTTAGATACTATCATTCCTACTAAGGCGAAAGAAAATCAGCTTGCCTCTAGTGATAACGTAAAAGATCCAGTAATGACAGAGCATCTAAAAGAAAAAATAGATGAGCTTGCCACTACAGATTCTATTGTTGATAATTTTAAAATACCGAATGTGATCTATGCTTATAATAGTGCTGAAATCTCAGACCATCATGAGGGTAAGTTTCATAAGGCTTCGGATTTCATGAAAAAGTATCCAGATATGATTTTGACCATGTCGTCGCATTCAGACAGTAGGGGGTCAAAAGAATATAATACTAAGTTATCATATAGGCGATCATTGGTAGCTTTACAATACCTATTGAAAATAGGAATCCCTAATGACCGTATTAAAATAAAATGGCATGGAGAAGATAGTTTACTCAATGATTGTACCGATGGTGTTGACTGTAATGAAGACCAACATCAAATAAATAGAAGAACAGAATTCCATTTTGAACGAAATTAATTTATACAAGGCTTTGCAAGATCATCTTTTGCAAAGCTTTTTTTATATTACTTGCAAATAGAATATGTGAAGTTATCGGTAGTCATCATAACTTATAATGAAGAAAAGAATATTGCTCGTTGCATAGATTCTGTAAAAGGTGTTGCTAATGAAGTCATAGTAGTAGATTCTTTCTCCTCTGATAAAACGCAACAAATTTGTTTATCCAAACAGGTAGTTTTTATCCAAAATGAATTTAAGGGGCACATACAACAAAAAAACTTTGCTTTACAATACGCTAGTTATGATTATGTATTAGCATTAGATGCAGACGAAGCTCTTAGTGATCGTTTGCGAAATAGTATTTTAAGTGTAAAGGAAAATTTTGAGTATGATGCTTATTCCTTTCACCGTTTGACTAACTATTGTGGTAAGTGGATAAAACACTGTGGGTGGTATCCAGATACAAAGGTTAGACTTTGGAATAAAAACAAAGGAGCATGGGGTGGAGAAAACCCACACGACAAAGTTATTTTACAAAAGAATACTAGCCTTCTAAAACTCAAAGGTGATCTACTACATTATTCATATCATACCTTTAGAGAGCATATCAGTCAAATTCAATCATTTACAGACATAAGCGCAAGAGAAGCTTTCAAAAGTGGGAAAAAGTCTAGCATTGCTATGGTCATTCTAAAACCTATTTTGAAGTTTTTTCAATCTTATTTTTTAAAGTTGGGTTTTTTGGATGGTTTCTATGGCTTTGTAGTATGTATCAATGCTTCATATACCAAATTTTTGAAATACCTTAAACTTTACGAACTTTATAAGCATGAGCATGATAGCTAATGTATTTCTAGCAGTGTTTTGATTCGTAAAATTATTCATATTGACATGGACGCATTCTTTGCATCCGTAGAACAGCGCGACCATCCAGAGCTGAAAGGCAAAGCTGTTGCTGTGGGAGGATCAAAGCAACGTGGTGTAGTGGCAGCGGCAAGCTATGAAGCTAGAAAATACGGTGTTCGTTCAGCCATGCCATCGGTTATTGCTTTTCGTAAATGTCCCTCTATCACTTTTGTGAAACCTCGTTTTGAAGTATATAAAAAAGTTTCTTTGCAGATAAGAGCTATTTTTAGTGAATATACAGACTTGATAGAACCGTTATCATTAGATGAAGCTTACTTAGATGTTACTCAAAACAAAAAAGCGATGCCTTATGCTATGGATATAGC